>NZ_JANURX010000004.1:0-142695 GCF_030250085.1 Campylobacter felis | reverse complement strand
ACTATACAAACCTTAACTATCAATAGCGGGACTATTAATGGAGGTATCACTAATAACCGCACTATGGGAAGCATTAGCGTGAGTAATGGCACGGTAAATGGCAATATCGTCAATTCAGGCACTAACGCTAGCACGGGCAATATCAACATCACAGGAACAAGTAATGTAAGTGGCTCTATCGTTAATCAAAACGGCGCAAATTTCACAAGTAACATTACCCTAGAACAAAACTCCAAACTAGGAGGCATTTCAAATAATGCAAATTCTACGATGGGCGGAACGCTTGATTTAAAAGGCGAAGTAGGAACAATCAGCAATGCTGGAACTTTTAATAGCACTTTAACTTTAAGCAATAAAGTGGGAACAATTGAAAATAAGCAAGGCGGAACGATAAGTAATGACATTACTATTAATAGTGGTGGAAGCGTAGAAGCGATTAATAATGAGGGAACTATGAAAAACATCACTAATAATGGAACTTTAAGTAGTATCACAAATTCAGGCACTATGCAAAACATCACTAATAATGGAACTTTAAGTAAGATCACAAATTCAGGCACTATTGAAAATCTTAAAATTACTTCAGGTGATTTTGAACTAAATAATACGGGGCAAGGTAAAATTGCTGATATAGAAATAGGTGGAAGTGGTAATATTAATATTAATGATAATATGAATATAGGCTATAATGATGGAGTTTCTACCTTTAAAATAGCAAATGGTGCTACTCCTACTTTAAATTTTGGTGTAGTAAGAACAGCCATCACAGCACAAGAAACCTATCCAACTGTTAAGCTTGTAAATACAAGTAATGCTAATCAAACTCAAGCAAAAGTAGCCATAGATAAACTTATCATAAGCTTAGTGGGTGAGGATACACAAATTGGTAAAAGTGTTTCTTTAGCTAATTCAGTATCAGGCGCTGCTAATGGTGGGGTTGGAAATATTTATATTAAAAGTGCAGACTTTTCACAAAGACTTAAAGAAAGTGGCTTTTATGGGAAATTTAATCTATACACTCAAACCGTAGACACACGCTTTAATTCTAATCTTGGTGCGGCAGGTTTATTCTCTCAAGTCTTTATTAATCAATTAGGGCGTCGTTCTTTATTATTTGATTCTTTCTTAAATGAAGCTAGTCGTGCTTCTTTAAGATATAAAAGAACCCAGCCTGATACAAATTTTGATATCTTTGTGCGTCCTTATTATTCTAAGATTAAAACAGATTTAACAGATATACCAGAAAAAGCAGATGGAACAAGCTCTGGTATCTTAGCAGGAGGACATACATATTTTGATAATAGCTTATTAATGCTTTATGGTGCGGTTGAAAAGAATAAAACAAATTTAGCTGATGATGTCTTTAATTTTAATAATGATACCTTCTTACTTGGTTCAAAATATAGCATAGAACTAGCTCAAAGTCATATAGGACAACTTTTTGGTGGAGTGGATATAAGAGGCTCTTATACTAAAGCAGATCTTGAAAGAGAACCAGTAAGTGGTTTTAAATCTCAAGGAGATGCAAAAAACTATGCTTATGATGCTAGAGTATTTTTAGCTTCTATTATTTATTATGATTTACAAGATCATAGTAAATATCTTACTCCTCAAATAGGCATAGGTCATGTAGGAGCTAAGTTAAAAGGCTTTGATATGAAAGGGGATAGATTAGCTTATAAAGAAAGCTTAGATGATATGACTTATGGTATCACTTATGCAACAGCAAGTTTGAATTGGTTTAAAAGAAAAGATAATGTTGCCATTCAGCTTGATGGAGGTGTAAGGGTCAATCTTAATAATGAAATCAATACCCAAACTAGAATCAATAATCAAAACTTTACCAATCATTTTGAAGCATCAAAATACTATTCACAATTAGGGGGAGCTTTTATGTGGATAAATCCTTATGGAGTAGATATAAGCTTAGGCTATAAATTCCTCTTTGGAGAAAGTGCTACATCACACACTGCTAATTTAAGACTGCATAAGACTTTTTAAAGGATATAAGCTAAGGCTTGTGTCCTTATGAGTTTTTATTTGCTTTTTGACTTCTTTTTTGTTTGATTTTAGGTTTTTTAGATTTTACCTTTTTGTTTTGACTCTTTTATTGCTTAGAGTATGAACGGTATTTTGAAATTCGCTAAATAAGCCATAGTTTGTGTCAAGAGTGGAATTTGAGCCACTATTTAAAACTTCACTTTTTATTAGAGTTTGTGAATTAGCACTTTGAATTTCATTTAATTTACTAGCATTTTGTTTTAAAAAAGCATTGGCAAAACTTATTTTAGAATTTTCTTTACTTTCTTTATTAGCTTTACTTTGTGAAAGTATAGAACCATAGTTTGAGTTATCATTGATACTAAAGATACTCATATTAATTCCTTAATTTAGATTTTTTTGCCTTCAATCCAAATTCAAAGAAATACAAGCAAGATCTGTTCGGGTAAATGGAACAAAAGGAGGTTAGTATTGATATAAAGATCTAAAGCCACCCTTATGCTCTCTTAACCTCATCAAAATTTTATTAATTTTAGCCTTTTAAATGCTCCATAATTCTAAAAGCGTCATTTAAACCCGTAACTATGCTAGCACCATTTTTAGTCGCTATATCCCCGGCTACGAAAATTCCACTCACATTGCTTTGTTTATTTTCGTCCATTAAAGGAACGCCCTTTTCATCGACATTGATACCACATTTTTGTAAAAAATCAAGAGGGGTTGAACCACCAATCGCATAAATTATCCTATCATAAAGCTCACTAGAATTATCATTAAAATTAATCCTAGCCTTGCCCTCTTCATCAAGCACCTCATTAATATCCACGCCCAGTTTCAGCTCAACCCTACCAGAATTTCCAGCCTCCATAATATCTTTTAGGTTAATATCATTAAGCCTTGTAAATTCTTTTTTGCGGTAGCAAAGTGTGATTTTATTATGATTTGCTAAATCCACAGCATACTCAGCCGCAGAATTTCCCCCACCAACAACAAGGATTTTTTCATTTCCTAGCACGGAATTTGCGTTAAAATTAATCTTCTTGGTTAAGCTCATAGGAAGCTTATAATCAGGCTTATTAGGCTTACCCATACGCCCTATGGCTATGATGATATTATCACACAAATAAGCCTCTTTAGCCGTTTGGACGATAAAACCTTCCTCCTGCTTTTTCACGCTTTCAACCTCGCTATTAAACTCCACTTCTATATTGTGCGTTTTCAAAGCCTCCTCAAAGCATACTATGGTGCTTTCTTTCGTGCCGTCCTCAAAAGGGATATGTCCATAATTTGTCCCCTCGCAGCCCTTATAAGCCTTATCCACGCGCTTGCCATCTTTATAATACTGCACTAAGGTTTGGCAAATCGAATTTGTCTTTTCTAAAAGCAAAAGCTCTTTATTTTTAAGCTTTGCCTCCACAGCACAGCCTATACCAGCTGGACCAGCACCGATGATGATTAGATCTAATTTTTTCATAATTTTCCTTCATAATTTAATTTTTAAATTTAACAAATTTTTTGCAAATAAAGAGTTAAAACATCAAATTCTCAATCCAAAAAACGCACCACTTCATCAAATTCAAAACGACTTTTAGCTTGAATTTCCTCATCATCATTATAACCAAGTGCTATCATTAGGGTAGAAAGCTCTTTTTTAGTATCCAAATTTAAATAAGCATTTAATTTAGCACTATCAAAGCCTCCTATGGTGCAAGTAGCGATATTTAGGGTATTTGCGGCATATAAAATCCCAGCCAAAGCAATGTGTGCTTGCTCTCTTGAATAGGCTATTTTAGCTCTTTCATCCATACCCTGCAAAAAAGGCTTATAAAGCATAATGCGTTTTTGAATTTCCTCTTCGCTCATCTTTCGCTTTTTTAGTTTTTCTTCAAAATACTCAGCAAAATCAAGCCTAGAAACGATAATAACAATAGCCGCAGCGTTTTTTACATGGCTTTGATGATTTGCTATGAGGCTTAATTCTTCTCTTTTTTTAGCGTCCTTAATGACTAAAAATTTCCAAGGCTCAAGCCCCAAAGAGCTAGGACTTAGCCTAGCCACCTCTAAAATTTCTTTCAAAATTTCATCTTCAATCGTTTCTTTTTTAAAATTCCTACAAGAATATCTTGTTTTAAAAAGCTCCAAACTCATAAATACTCCACCACCTCATCAAATTTTAAGCGAATTTTAGCATATTTTGGCTCATTTTTTTATAGCCCAAAGACAAAATAACAGCACTTTCAAAAGGCTCTTTAAGTTTTAAAAATGCATCGACTTTTTCTTTTTCAAAACCCCCTATCATACAGCTATCTACACCTATACTAATGGCAGCTAAACTCATTTGCATTAAGGCTAAATAGCACTGCAAAGAAGCATAATGGTAAAGCTCTTTATCGCTCATTTGATTAGTTTTATGTGTGTAAATTTGTAAGATTTTTTGAAAATTTTCCTCGCTACTTCCGCTAAAACGGCGAATTTGCGACCTTGCAAAGGCGTCTTTTTCTTGTAAATCTTTTCTAGCAACTAAAATGATATTATGACTAGCCGTAGCGACATTTTGCTGATTAAAGCAAAGTTTGGAAAGCTCTTCTTGCCTATCTTTTAAAACAAAAAATTTCCAAGGCTCAAAGCCGTGAGAGCTAGGAGCTAAAACTCCGCTTTCTAAGATAAATCTCAAATCCTCTTCTGGGATTTTCCTACCATCAAAAAGCTTACACGCGTGGCGTTTTTCTAGCATTTCTTTAAAATTCATTTTCTTCTCCTTTTAAACTTGTGATTTGATAATATAAATTAATAGTTTCTAATAGGTTATACCTCGCTCTTAAAAGCTCTTGTTCTGCGTTAATAAGGGCATTTGAAGCGTCTAAATAATCTTTTAACTCACTCTTTCCAAGCTCATATTTTTGCAAATAGGCTCTTGTGATAAATTCCTGCTTATCCTTAATCAAGCTTAAATTTGACAAAAGCTTTAAATCGCTCTCATAGTCCTTAAACACTAAATGAAATTCATTAAAAGCACCTTGCAAGTTCTGCTCATATTCAAAGAGTAAAGCCTCGTAGGCAAATTGCGAAATTTTGATATTTTGCCTTACCCTACCATAATCTAAAAAAGGCAAAGAAATTTGGACATTACCGCTTAGAATTTCTAGCTTAAAACTCTCTTTAAATTCCTCAGCCTCTCCCCTTAAAGCACCACCTAAAGAAATGCTAGGCAAAATGGACTTTTGGACACTATTATAATCCTTAAAAGCCGCTTTTAAGGCATTTAATTTTGCCCTTACATCAGGACGATAAGCTAAACTTTGCAAGGGTATGTTAAAATCAGGCTTTAAAAGCTTAAAATCTTCCAAACTCGCCTTTTCAAAATACTTTAAATAAAAAAAGCCCTCCTTTTTACCCAATAAATCTTGTAAATTTTTAAGGATTAAATTACGATTTTGCTCGTTTGTTAGCAAATTTTGACGCGCTTTTAATAAACTTTGCTCCACATTTAAAAAGTCAAGTTCCTCTATCTTTCCAAGCTCGTATTTTAGAGCATAAAGCTCACTCATTTTTTTCAAATTGCTCACATAATTTTCTAGCATTATTTTCACATCATTAAAATAAGCCAATTTAAAAACGCTATTTAAGCTTGTATTAATAACGCTTAGTTTTAAACTCGCTAAATCATAAGCACTAGCCTTAGCTCTTAACTCCTCCGCCCTCACGCTATCTAAAATCTTACCATAAATATCAAGCTCATAATTCAAATTTAAGCCATTAGAATAGCCTTTATTATTAGTGCCTTTGTGCAAATTTTTCATTCGATTAAAGCCTAAAGTGCCATCTAAACTAGGATACAAATCATAATCAATCAAATCCGCCCTAGCCAAAGCACTCAAAAGCGAAGTTCTAGCGACTTTAATGTCCTTATTATTTTCCAAAACAAAGGCTAAAAATTCTTGTAAATTTGCATTTTCATAGGCTTGCCACCACTGGGATTTTACATTTGCTTTTTTTAGCTCCTCTTCGCTTAAAAACACCTCTTTTACAGGCTCTATCTTAGCTCCGCACCCACTTAAAAACAAAAGCATTAAAAACAAAAAACTTATTTTTTTCATCTTATTCCTTTGATAGAGCGTTAATGGGATTTAAATTTGCTGCATTTTTTGCAGGAAAAAAACCAAAAATAAGCCCGATTAAAACAGAGCTTAAAAGCCCAGTTAGCACAGCACTCCCTGAAAATATCATCAAAAAATCACTCGCAAAAAGATTAAAAACAAAAATCACTCCAAAAGAAAGCGCCACCCCCATAAAAGCGCCGATAACGCATATCATCACAGCTTCGATTAAAAACTGCATTAAAATATCCTCTCTTCTTGCTCCCACTGCCATTCTTATGCCAATTTCCCTCGTTCTCTCGCTCACAGACACTAGCATAATATTCATCACCCCTATACCACCCACGACTAAAGCAATAAGTGCTACGCAAATAGTTAAAATGGTCGTTGTGCGTTTATTCGCCGTGATGGCTTCTTTAAAACTATCGATATTAAAAGTGAAAAAGTCCCTTTGCCCTCTTTTAAGCTCCAAAACCCTTATAATAGCATTTTCAGCCAAGCTAGAACTCACATCATCTTTAACTTTTACGATGATTTCTCTTAATTTTCTATCTCCTGTTAATTTATTCATCAAAGTCGTATAAGGGATATAAAGGCGGACTATATTATCACTAATAGGACGCCTCGTGTCTTTTTGTAAAATGCCTATGATTTTAAAAGGCGTGGAATTAAAAATCACAATCTTACCCAAAAGCTCCTCACTTTTTACATTAGGGAAAATGTTTTTCTTCGCGTTAAAATCAAGCACAGCCACATTAGCACTCTCACTTAAATCCTTCTCGTCTAAAATTCGCCCCACTTCAAGCTTTAAGCCGTCCATATTAAAGCTATTTACCCCCACACCCTCAGCCCTTGCGTTTAAAGACTTGTTTGTGTAGGTTAGCACCCCAGAAGTCCCCTCACTCGCCTCAACAGCTTCTAAATATTCCAAACTTTTTAGCGTTTCTAAATCGCTAAAATTAAGCCTTGTTCTTCCCGAACGCAAATCTCCAAAACCCCGTCCGGGTCTTATTTCTATGGTATTTGTGCCTAGAGATGAAGTCGTTTGTAAAACCTTAGCTTGTGAGCCAAGTCCAAGTGCGACTACACAAACCACAGAGGCTATGCCTATGATAATACCAAGCATAGTCAAAAGCGATCTTAACTTATGTGCTATAATGGAAGAATAGGCGATTTTAAAGCATTCAAAGACTTGATTTTTAAGCAAATTGAAACTCTTTTTTTCCTTTAACATCGTTTTGATTTCAAATTCTCTCATCTTTGAATTTTGCTTAGTATCGCTTAAAATTTCGCCGTCTTTTATCTCTATCACACGCCCTGCCTTTGCGGCGATTTTTGGATCGTGCGTTACAAGTATGATGGTGTGTCCTTGAGTGTTGAGCTTTTGTAAAATTTCAAGCACCATTACCCCACTTTTACTATCAAGTGCTCCCGTTGGCTCATCAGCTAAAATTAACTCTCCGCCGTTCATCAAAGCCCTAGCAATGCTCACTCTTTGCTGCTGTCCGCCACTTAATTCATTAGGCTTAGAATTTATTTTGTGAGAAAGTTCCAAATTCTCAAGCAAGTTTGTGGCTCTTTGATTTCTCTCTTCGCTTTTTTTACCCGCATAAACGCTTGGTAAAGCGACATTTTCTTTCGCACTTAAAAGAGGTAATAAATTATAACGCTGAAAGATAAAGCCTATTTTCTCACGCCTTAATCTTGCCTTTTCGTCCTTGTTTAAATTTGTTAGCTCATAATTTTCAAAGAAAAAACGCCCTCCACTTGGCTCATCAAGCGTTCCTATAATGTTTAAAAGCGAAGTTTTTCCACTCCCACTTTGCCCGATAATAGCGACAAATTCGCCCTTTTCTATTTGTAAATTAATCTGCTTTAAAATAGTATTTTGCCCTATTTTTTTGCTGATATTTTCAAGCTTTATCATTAAAATCCAAATTTCATCGCTGGAGCTAAGGCTTCAAGACTTGAAGAGATGATTAAATTCTCTCCCTCACTCACGCCGTCTAAAATTTCGGTATTTAACGCATCTTTTATACCAAGCTTGACATAAGCCTTACGCACCCTATCCTTTTCTAAAATTTCGACAAAATAGCCCCCACTATCATTTTTAATCGCATAAGTTGGCACAGCAAGGACATTTTGTGCGTGAGCGACCACAATCTCATTTTGTATGCTCATACCTATACGCAATAAATCGTCCTTATTATCCACAAAAAATTTCGCATAATAATAAATGGCATTACTCGTGGAATTTGAACTATTGGAGCTATTTTGCTGCGAATTTGAATCGCTAATTTGCGTATCGGCTGGGTCTATGCTAGCAATTTGTGCTTCATAAGTTTTTTCAGGATTACTAAGTAAAGAAAAATCAAGCTTAGTGCCGATTTTAATTTTACTCACATCAGCTTCTGCGATTTCCATTTTCACTTCCATTTGTTCTAAATTGGCAATTCTTACAAGGGTCGGTGTATTTTGATTTGCATTTACAGTTTGCCCCTCATCAACCGCGACATTGATTATCACTCCATCCATAGGAGCGGTGATAATGGTATAATCCAAATCTTTTTGTGCATTTTTAAGCGTGATTTCAAGCTCAATCACCTCCGCATTTAAAGCCGCCACAGACGCCTTAAGGGCAAAATAATTATCCTTAAGCGTTTCAAGGCTTTCAAGCGAAGTCGCCTTTTTATCATAAAGCTTTTGCTCTCTTACATACTGCTTAGAAGCGATATTTAGGGCGACTTTTTTACTTTCCAAATTCGCTTTCGCACTCTCAAGTCTAGCCTTAGTGATGTCAAGGTCATTTTGCTGCTTATCCTTATCAATTTGAGCAATCAAATCTCCCTGCTTAACCCTATCCCCCACATCAACATAAAGTTTTATGATTTGTCCGCTAACTTGCGCGCCGACATCAACTTGCTCTTTAGCATAGACCTTACCCACAGCTTCTATGGTTTGAGAGATATTTTTGCGTGAAATTTTTTGCGTGAGATACTCCACTTTTTCCGCAGAAAAATAAAAATAAACCCAAATTCCAAAACACAGCACGATACAAATAAGCAAACTAGCAATTAATTTTTTCTTCATTATTCCACCTTGATGTGTCTATTCTACTTGGCTAAAGTGAATTTTTTGTGAATTTAAAACAATTCTCCGTGCGTTTCATAATGGCTTATTTTAGTAATGGCGTTATTTTCATCAACAAAAACAACCTTAGGCTTATGCTCTTTTAATTCTTTCTCCTCTAAATTCGCATACGCCATAATGATAATTTTATCACCCACTTGCACCTGTCTAGCCGCAGCACCATTAAGACAGATCGCCCCTTTTTCTTTAGTCGCTATGGTATAGGTCTCAAACCTTACGCCGTTATTGACATTAACCACTTGCACCTTTTCATACTCAAGCATTCCACTTGCTTTAAGAAGCTCCTCATCTATGCTAATACTCCCCACATAATCAAGCCTCGCCTCACTCACACTTGCGCGGTGAATTTTGGATTTTAACATTATGATTTGCATTTTTATCCTTTATTTTTAGTTGGCATTTTAGCTAATTTCAATCCTTTTTGCCACAAAAGCCCTATCAAAGCCATTTTCATCTTTAAAAAATTCAGCCTTAAAATTGTATTTTTCTAAAATTTGACTTAAAATTTCTTTTTGATCATAGCCAAATTCACAGGCTAGAAATTTCGCTTCTTTTTGATAAGCAAAGATGATGATTTTTTCTAAAATTTCATAACCCTTCTCTCCCCCCAAAAGAGCGTTTTTAGGCTCATTTTGCACCCATTTATCAAGAGGATAGGAATTTTTAATATAGGGAGGATTAGAAAAAATTAAATCAAATTCTCCCTTTCTTAATTCTAGCTTTTCAAAATCACTTAAAACAAAATCGATTAAAACTTCATGTTTTTTAGCATTTTTAAGGGCGATTTTTAAAGCCTTTTCATTAATATCGCAAGCCTTAATATTAAGCTTTAAATTCTTAGCCAAAATAATGCTTAAAATTCCACTTCCAAAGCCTATTTCAAGGGCATTTTGTAATTTTTCTTTTTGGGCTAATTCCAAAAGCTTAACGAGTAAAATTTCACTATCATAACGCGGGATTAAAACGCCCTTTTCGATGTAAAATTCCAAGCCGTAAAAATCTGCTTTTTTAAAAAGATATTCATAAGGCTCACCCTCCTTAAAACGCCTTATAAGCTCAAAATACTCTCTTTCATCAAAGTCCAAATTTTCATTTAAAAAAAGCCAAGTGCGGTCTTTTTGCAAAAGCTCACATAAGATAAATAAAGCCTCATTAGCCTTTTCTTTAAGCTCTATTTTAGCAAGACTTAAAGCCTCTTTAATTTTCAAGAAAGCGCCTTAAGTCTCTCGCTAATGCTAGGATGTGAAAGATGAAAAATAGTGTAGATTTGACTTGTTTTCACAAAGGCTTTATTTTCCTTTGCAAGGGCGATTAGGGCATTTTTCATATCTTCTTTTGAGCTTAATTTTGCTCCGTGTAAATCAGCCGCAAATTCATTTTTACGGCTTAAAAGATTGAGTAAAGGAAACACAAGAGAAGTAAAAATAGAGCCAAAAATAAGCAAAAGAGCAAAAACGCCTGCATTAACGCCCTCTAAACCACTTTGAGTGTAAAAAAATTCAGGCAAATTAGCAAAAAGAAAGAAAAGTATAAAAAGCATCAAAGCTCCACTTATAAGGGCTTTTAAAATATCCTTATGCACAAAATGTCCAAGCTCGTGTCCCAAAACGGCTAAAAGCTCTTTTTCACTCAAAGCCTTTAAAAGCGTGTCAAAAAGCACCACTCTTTTGCTCTTAAAAAGTCCGCCAAAATAAGCATTAAGCCTCTTATCTCTCTTACTTGCATCGATGACATAAACGCCGTTTGCACTAAAGCCGCACTGTTTCATTAAATTTTCAATTTTACTTAATAAATTTTCATCATCAAGCTTTTGCATTTTATTAAAAAGTGGGGCGATTAAAGTAGGATAAATAAGATTGATCACTAAAATCACACAAAAAGAAAAAGCAAAAGCCCCAAGCCACCATAAAGCTCCTAAAAATTCATAGCATAAAAGCAAAACATAAATAATTGCAAAACCAAAGATAAGAAGCAAGGCTAAAGATTTCAAACTATCTTTTATAAAAAGGCTCACGCTCATATTTGAAAAGCCTTGTGCTTTATTTTTCACAAAATCTTTATAAATGCTTAAAGGCAAATTAAATAAAGCCATTAGCACCAAAAAAGCTAATAAAAATAAGGTATTTTCAAGCTTTGAATTTTCGCTAATCAAAAGACTTTTAAGATAAGCAAAGCCAAAGCCAAGCCAAGCTATATTGACGATAAGGCTATAAAAATTAGAAAAAAGTTCAAATTTTTCATTTTCAATGGCAATATCTGCCGCCCTTTTATACTCTTCCTCATTTAAAATTTCTGCTTTTTTCTCTCTTTCTTGCTCCAAAAAACGAATTTGTAGATAAGAAATCAAAGCAAAAAAAGCTGTATAAAGACATAAAATCGCAATTAATAACATCTATTTTCCTTAAAATAATTTCACTAATCAAAAAATTTTCTAAGCTCATCAAGCATTTTTTTCGCCATAAGCTCATAACCCTTAACGCTTAAATGCACATCTTTTAAAGAAAGTTTTTTTTCTATCCAAAGGGCTTTAGTGCCACTTTCTTGCATAAATTCGTGCATATCAAACAAAAGCGTTTTTTCCTCCTTAGCTAATTCATAAATAGCCTTTTTAACAGCATGAAAATTAGGGCTTAAGATATAGTTTTTACCCTTTTTTTGCGTTACGGTTGGAGGGGAGATAAGCATAAAAATGGCATTTTTATTTTCTCTTCTTAAAATTTTAAAAAAATCTTTATAATTTTTCTTAAATTCCACTGCATTAAAGTCCTTTAATAAGGCATCATTTGAGCCATAAGCAAGAATAATTAAGTCATTTTTTAAAACGCCTAATTCTTTTTTTACAACATCTAAATTCCAGTCTTTCCACAAATTGCTTCTTGCACCATTAATCGCTATGGTATCTAAGAAGATATTACGCTCATTTTTATCCATTATGAAATAGCCTCCAAGCTCGGCTTTTTCTTGTAAGGCAGTGATTTTTAAGGGAAAAGTGGAAATGACTTCTTTATACGACCATTTATCCTTAACATTTGAGCGTAGAATAAAGCTTTTATCTTTCGCATCTTTTACACTAAAAGCATTTTGAGAAAATGGAGCTTTAAAAAGAAAGCCGACCTTAAATTCCTTTGTTTCTAACTTAGTATTTAATTTAATTATGGCACCCTTTTTATCGGCTCTTGCAATGATACCTCCTAAGGGGTAATTATGCTGCTTATCATTTTTAGAATTTAAAAGACTAAAATTTTTAAATTCATAAGTTAAATTAAGATTTTGCTGGTATTTAGGTTGTAAAGCATAGGCAAAACCAACGGCATTTGAGCGTAATAAATAATCCCTTATCACTCTAGGGAAAAAATCCGCCGCCATATGAGAATCGCCGTAAATTCGTATGCCAAAGTCCTTTTTTGCTTTGTATTTTTTCTCAAGTTTTTTAAGATCTTTTTTTGCAACATAATTTTTAAAAGCCTTAGAATCCGTACTTTGCTTTAAAATGCTTTCAATTTCTTCATTTAAATCCGCCTTAAGACTTAAGCTAAGGCTTAAAATAAGAATCAAAAGCCTAAAAACTCGCATTATTGTCCTTTAATTTGATATATTCAAGCAGAAGTTTTGACATTTTTTTTGCTCCACTTGGCGTAAAATGCACCCCATCATCACTTCTTACTTTAATGCTTTTATTATTTTCATCTTTGATATAGGCTGAATAAGCGTCATTTTTACTAAAAAAGAGCTTAGTGTTAATGAAAATGCCCTTATTTTTTAAGATTTCTTGGCTATAAATTTGATTTAAAATACTAAGTTTTTTATTTAAATCCTCCTTTTTTACAGGGGGGATTTCATACCATAAAACTTTTATATTGTGTTCTGTGGCGATTTTTAAAATTTCATCAACCCTTTGGGTGTAAATTTCAAGCCACGATTTAGAATTAAAATGATGATAAATTCCGCCCTTTTTAATATCCCAAGGGTCATTCGCCCCAAGCAAAACAACCAAATATTTAATATTTTTATTATTTTGCAAGGTCTTAGTCGTCTCCTTAGCCCAGTCAAAATAGGACTTGTAGGAAAGTCCTGTATTTTGCTTACTTAAATCCACAACCTTTAAGCCTAATTTTTTCAAGTCCTTGTTTAACGCCACCGCAACGCCTTGCATTAAAGAATCGCCTATGAGTAAAAATTCCTCATTAAGGCTAATTTCAAATTTGGTATTATCAATAAAACTAATATTTGCTTCAGGCTCTATGATAGCTTCAGGATTTTCTAAAGCTAGGCTTAAATTCTGCTCTTCTTTGACATTTAAATTTTCTTCTTTTTCCGTTTCAAATTCTGTGCTTATGCTTTCATTACTCAAGATCATACGCACCTGCTCGAGCTTAACTTTTAAGGCATTTGCTTCGTTTAAAATGTCATTTTGTGGATAAAAAATAATGTGATATTTTTGCTCTAAATAAGAACTAATGCTTTTATTCATCACCAAAACGACCAAAACAAAAACCACAATCAAGATAAATAAAAATTTAATAACTTGCATTAAAAACTCGAATAAATAAATTCAGGCATTCCGCTTGGCATAAAAGCAAACACCAAAAGTAAAATAAAAGCGATGATGAAAGGCTTTAGCAAAAACGGCGTAAGATTTAAAATTCTCACACAATAATCCTTAAAATTAATAAACAAAGGATAGGTGATGAAAAGCACTACAAAGGCAATTAAAATATAAATATCCTCATATTTTAAAGGTAAGAAAAAATTCTCATAGCAAGAATTAAGATAATCAAGAGCTTCATTTAAGTCCTTATAATAAAAAAAGATCCACGCAAAACAAACAAAATGAAAGGTTATAAAACGCCCCACAAAGGCAAATTTTTTAAGACTAAAAGGCGTGAGAGCTACCAAATGCAAAAACACAACTCCAAAGCCGTGCAAAATACCCCAAATGAGAAAATTAATCGTATTTCCGTGCCAAATTCCAGAAAGTATAAAAGCGATAAGTATATTAACATTTGTCCTAACTAAGCCCTTTTTATTACCCCCTAAAGGAATATAAATATAATCTCTTATAAAAGTCGAAAGACTAATGTGCCACCTCGCCCAAAAATCCTTAAGATTTCTCGCAAGATAAGGCATATTAAAGTTTATCGGCAAAACAAAACCTAACATCAAAGCAAAAGCACAGACCAAATCCACATAACCGCTAAAATCACAATAAATTTGCACCGCATAAGCATAAATCGCACTTAAAAGCTCGGCAAAATTATAAGAATCTGGGTCATTAAGAATCTTTTTTGCATAAATCCCCAAATAATTCGCAATCAAAACCTTTTTAACAATCCCAAAAAGTAGCAAAACGATGATAAGATTTGCATTTTTAAATTCACGCGTTTGATGGGCTTGAGAGAAGAAATAATCGCTCCTCATAATAGGACCTAAAAGCAATGTTGGAAAAAAAGAAAGATAAAAAGCAAGGTCAAAAAAGCTTACCAGCTTATGATTTTTATAAACGCTGACAAGATAGGTTATAGAATTAAACACATAAAAACTTATACCGATAGGAAAAATAATATCAAAATTAATAAAATCCAAACCAAGATAAAATAAAAGCGTATCCAAATCACCCTTAATACTAGGGAAATACTTAAACACGCAAAGATTTAAAATTATAAAAAATAGACAAGTTAAAAAAATGTATTTTTTACGCCTCACAAAAATTAAAAGGGCAAAATAATGAATAAAAAAGGTATAAACAAGTAAAATTAGCGAAAAAAGCGGATTAATCAAACTATAAACACAATAAGAAAAACCCAAAATCATAGCATTTTGCAGTCTAAAGCTATCTTTAAAAAACCAATAGCAGGCAAAAAACACTATCATTAAAATGCTAAATTCTAAAGAAAAATAAATCATAGCAAACCTAAGGCTAAGTCCTAAAAATAGGACTTATTTGGAAAGTAAAGTTTTGATGTATTGATCGGCTAAGTAAAGTCCATTGCCATTATCACTCATAAGCTTGATTTTATCGACTATCCCACGAAAAAGAGCCTCCTCCTCGTGCTGCTCACTCACATACCACTGCAAGAAATTAAAAGTCGCATAATCTTTATGTGTCAACATATGCTCAACTAGATTATTAATAGACTTAGTAATGTCTTGCTCGTGTGCGAAAGTTTTTTCAAAAACATCAAGCAAAGAGGCAAAATTTTGTTCAGGCTTTCCTACAGCCTCAAGCTCGACCTTAGAATCTGTCTCATTAAGATAAGTAATAAGGCGTTTAGCATGCTCACTCTCCTCACTCGCGTGGGCAAACAAAAACGCTCCCGCACCATCAAAGCTATTTTCATAGCACCAAGAACTCATAGCAAGATACAAATTTGCAGCATACATTTCTTTGTTAATCTGCTCATTTAAAAGCTTCACCACTTCACTTGATAACATTAATTCTCCTTTATGTAAAATAATCTTGCAATGATACTTTAAGATTATTTAAATTTGTTTTAAAGCTTGATTGAAATACGATTTTTCACAAATTCATAATAAAACTTAAAAAACAATAAATTTTTTTTCATATTTTTCAAAACTTAAAGTTCTATTTTATAGTATCTTAAGGCAATTTTCACAGCGTGAAAAGCCTGTGAATAAAATATGATTTTTTTTAAACTTAAACCGCATTGATTCCTTTTTTTTGATAAAATACCGCTTTTAATTTAGACAAAAGGAACACTAATGATCACCAATCCAAACTCCGCCACACAAAGAATCAAAAATCATCTTTCTTATAAACTTGGTCAAGAATTAATCAAATATAACACGGGGGGGGGGGGGGGTAATATCCTTACTCTTTAAACTCTACCACATCAAAAAAACTCATCATAAACTCACTCAATTTAGAAAAACACTTGAGCTTGCAAGAGCAGATCTAGCCTATCCTCCCCTTAGACAATGTTTTGATTATAATGAAGCTTTATGGGTAAAAACTTGGCTTACTTATAGACTTGGCAGGGTCTTGCTTGAGTGTGATAGAGATAAATTGAAGGGAGGCTATTTTAAATTTTTCTCTAAAATCAAACAAGCTAAAAAAGAATTTAAAGCCTTAAAAGAAAGTAGGGTTTATAGGCTCAAAGATAAACTGAAATTTAAAAATGAAGAAGATTTTGATTTTTTCATTAAAAACTATGCTTTGATAGAAAATTTACTTACACATTATGAGGCTTTAAATGAAGTCATTGTGTTAAATAAGGCTTTTGTATTAGAGCATTTTGATGAAGTTTCTTTATGGCTTAATTCTAAAGAATTTAAAGAAAAATATGAAGATATTAATCACCCTTATCCTCCTTTGTTAAACCCTGACAAGCTTAATGATGAAAATTATATTTTAAATTATGAGAAAATTCCTGCTGAAAAAGCTTGGGAGATGAACTTGCCTTTGCCGAGGAGGTATGAGTTTGTGTTGATGTTTTCACACGGAGCTGGAGCTTTAGCGATGAATCATTTTTTATTTTGGTCAGCACAATTTAATTTAATTGAATATTTTTATGGAGGGGTAGCTGAAGTAAGATATGGTAATTTTTATCAAAGATTACTTAAAGAAAATAATAATATAGTAGGCATTAGCGATACTTCCGAGCTTTTATATGGTAGCATAGAAAATAGAAATAAATTATGGTCTTTAATGGATAAAAAAGTCAAAGCTTTAGTTTTAGTGCGAGACCCCATTGAGCTTATTAAGCATTGCTATGGTAGAAAATGGGGAACTTCGTGGGCTAGGCTTAAGGAATTTACTTTGAAGCATAATTTTGAAGATGTGATTAAAGCTCCAGAGCCTTACAAATATGACTTTCCATCAAGCTATAAACATTTAGAAAATCAATGCTTTTTATGGAACACCTTTAAAGAGCATTTTCCTTATCTTGATTTTAAATACTTAGATGTAAGAGAATTTACGGGTCAAAATACCATAAAAACTATGCAAAAATTAGCCTTAGAATTTGGTTTTAACATTAAGCTCTCAACAGAAGAACAAGAAAATATGTTTGTCAAAAATATGTTTGCAGGAAATTTAAACTTTTTACTGCCTCTAACTTTGAAAATTGGTAAGATTAAAATAGAATTTAGTATTTTAAAAAAAGATGAAAATTTGCTTGATCTTCGCAAAGAATTCGAACTAAAAGAAAGTCAAAATCAATTAGGCATTTATATTTTAAAGAGCGATTATAAAAAGCTTTTAAAGAATCATAAGCTTTATGAAGAAACCTTTCATTATATCCAAAACTTCTATAATAAATTACTTGAAAGAATTAAGCTAGAAGATGAGCTAATGCTAAAACCAGAGGATATTTTAGAGCATTTGAAAAAAAATGAAGCGTGTTGCAAAGAGTTAAAAGGAGTGCTTGATTATGAAAGTAAAGATTTAAAAGCCACGCGTCCTGACATCGTAGCTTCGTGGAAGTATTATAAGGAGTTCGAAAAAATGTGTGAGGAGTTTGAAAACCAAAATTAATGTATAATTGCAAAAATACATTAAATTTAGGACAAAAATGGGCGTTTTTCTTGTCGTTTTGGGAGGGATTTTTTGGGCTGTAAGTGGGGTGTTAGCGGAATATCTTTTTGAAAATCATTATAGTGTTGAGTGGGTAAGTTTTTACCGCCTTTTTTGCACAGGAATTTTGCTGATTATCGTAAGTTTAAAGCGTTTTGAGGTGCAAATTCTCACGCAAAAAAGTCATTTACTCTCTCTTTTAATCTACGCTTTTTTTGGACTTTTGCTAACGCAATATGGCTATTTTAAGGCTATTTTCTACACGGATGCTGGCACAGCTACGATGATACAATATAGCGCCCCCTTAATCATTATGCTCTTTCTTTGCTTTAAAAACAAAATCTTGCCTAAAACACTTGAAATATTTGCCCTTATTCTCATCTTAAGCGCACTTTTTTTAATCGCAACAGGAGGGAATTTAAGTGAATTTAAAATAAGCTTTTGGGGACTTTTTTGGGCTTTGGGTGCTGCTTTGGGGATAGCATTTTACTCACTTTGTGCGAGAAATATCATAGAAAAATATGGCATTTTTTTACTTATGGGTTGGGCAAGTTTAATTGCTAGTGGAATTTTACTCATTTTACTGCTTGGTAAAATTCCTTCTTATGACTTTGATTTAAAGGGCTATTTAGCCTTGGCTGGGATCATTTTTATAGGCACGATAGGAGCATTTTGTCTTTATTTAAAAGGGGTCGAATATATCGGTGCATTAAGGGCTAGTATGATAGCGTGTATTGAGCCAGTAGCGGCGGCTTTTATGTCGCATTTCTTTCTTAAAACACAATATAGCTTTCTAGAGCTTTTCGCTTTTAGCCTTATTATCGTTAGTGTCTTTTTAAATGCGATGAAAGTAAAACCAAAAATTGACTAAAGCTTGTTATAATTTGCTTTTTAGACAAGGAAAAAAATGCAAGTAGAAGTAAAAGTCAAAAATCCTTATAAAGTCTTCATTGATGAGGGTTTGAATTTAAATTTTAAAGGTAAAGTTGCCATTTTAACTAACCCAAAAATCGCAGGGCTTCATCTTAAAAGTTTGCTTGAAAAAATCAAGTGCGAAGAGCTTTTTATCATCAGTGTTAAAGACGGCGAAGAGTATAAAAATTTAAGCACCATTGAAGAAATTTTAAATCAAATGTGTAATATTAAGCTTGATAGAAAAAGCCTTTTAATTAGCTTTGGTGGGGGCGTGATAAGCGATATGGGGGGCTTTGCGGCGAGTATTTATCAAAGAGGTATTGAATTTATAAATATCCCTACCACTCTTTTAGCTTGCGTAGATGCGGCTGTGGGCGGTAAAACGGGAGTTAATAATCATTTTGGTAAAAATCTCATCGGCACTTTTTATCAACCTAAGGCTGTATATTGTGAAAGTGCGTTTTTAAGGACTTTAGGGCAAAGGGAGCTTAGTGCTGGTTTGGCAGAATTTATCAAAATGGCAATTATGTTTGAGGCGGATTTGCTCGATTTTATAGAAAAAATTGACGCACAAGAATTTTTACAAGCAAAATGTGCTGATGCGATTTTAGTCAAAATCATCGCAAAAAGCATAGAATTAAAATCCAAAATAGTCGCCGAAGATGAAAAAGAAGGTGGAGTTAGAATGCTACTTAATTACGGACACACTTTCGCTCATATCATAGAAAATGAGACACATTATAAAAGCTATCTTCACGGAGAAGCCGTAGCCATAGGTATAAATATGGCTAATCATTTAAGCTATGAACTTGGTCTTTTAAGTCAAAAAGAGTGTGAAAGAATAGAGCAAATTCTGCAAAAATTCGCCCTACCTACACACTATAAAATTCAAAACATACACGAATTTTATAATGCCTTCTTTTTGGATAAAAAAAGTGCAAATCACAAAATTCGCTTCATCTTAGCCGCACCACTTGGCAGGGGCGTTATAAAAGAAGATATACCAAAAGCAACACTTTTAAAAAGCTTGGAGCATTTTATATGAAAAAAATCATTTTCTTAGCTTTTTTAGCCACGCTTTGCTTTGCTGAGCTTAATACAAGCTTAATTTTAGAAAGCAAAACTAAAATCAATACGCTTAATACCATTATCGATGCTAGTATTTATAATATACGCTATAACAATTTCATCAAATATCAGCAAATCAGTGATGAGCTTATCGTTTTAAGAGAGGAACTAGACAAAGAGCATTTAAGCTACGAACAAAAAGACGCTACACAGAGTAAAATAGCAAATTTAGAAGAACAACTCAAACTTTTAAAAGATTATAAAAATCTCAATTTTACCCAAAGTCTAAGCATTAATGAAAATATAGAAATTCTCCCCAAGCTCACAAATCCACTCGCCATCATCGGTGCTTTTTCTCACATTAAAAAATTAAAAGATGAAAGAGATGAACATATTTTAAAGATCCAAGAATTTGAAAATTTAGTTTTAAAAATTAAAGAAAAAAATATCGAACTTAAGGAACTACTCAAGCTTGATAATAATAAAGCAAATTTAAACGCCCTTAAAGAATCAAACAAAAAATTAAGCGAATTTGAAAACGCTTTGCAATTTACGCAAGTGTCTTTTTCTGTGTATGAGAAGAAGATCGAAGATGAGATTGCACGCGTTAATGCTGAAATTAAGGTGCAAACGCTAAGAGCGGTCAATATCCTCATCGCCATTATCCTAGTTATCATCGCTTCTTTTTCTTTAAAATTCATCGCTAAAAAATACATTAAGGACAATGAGCGTTATTACACTGCTACAAAGGTGATTAATTTCATTAATATCAACATCATCTTTTTAATCCTCCTTTTTGCTTATATAGAAAATATCACTTATCTTGTTACCATACTAGGCTTCGCTTCGGCTGGACTTGCCATCGCGATGAAAGATATGTTTATGTCTATGCTTGGGTGGTGCGTGATTATTTTTGGGGGGAGTATGAGGGTAGGAGACCGCATTAAAGTCATACAAAATGACATCACTTATATAGGCGATATTATTGACATTTCTTTTTTAAGAATTACCATTTATGAGACCCTGACCTTAGAAACTTATATGAAAAATCGCCGCAGTGGGCGGATTATCTTTATCCCAAACAATTATGTTTTTACGCAATTAATCGCAAATTATACCCATCACGGAATGAAAACCGTGCTAGATGGCATTGATATTACCATAAGTTTTGACTCAAATTTAGAAAAGGCTAAGGACATTATGGAGCAAATCGTTACCAAACAAGCCAAACCCTACACCGAACTCGCTAAAAAGGCAATGTATAGATTACAAAATGAATATAGCATTAAAAATCCCAAAGTCGAGCCTAAAATTTACATTTTTTTCGAACACTGGGGGATAAGGCTTTCTGCTTGGTATATGACAAATTCTTATGCCGCATTAAATTTAAGAAGCGTGATAAGCAAAGAATTAATTACCGAACTAGTCAAACACGAGGATATTAAAATCGCCTATCCAAGTCAAAATCTCTATTTAGACAAAAGGCAAAATGCTATGCCAAAAGAGCCTTTAAAGGATTTTGATGCCTAAAATTTTTTTAAAAACCTTTGGTTGCAGGACAAATATTTATGATAGTGAGCTGATAAAGGGCTATATTAAAGACTTTGAGCTGACAAATGATGAAAAAGAAGCCGACATTGTCCTTATTAATTCTTGCACAGTAACAAATGGTGCTGATAGCGGCTTAAAAACTTATATCAATCATCTTAAGAAAAACAATATCAAGGTCATTTTAACGGGCTGTGCGGCAGTTAGCAAGGGGAAGGAACTTTTAGATAGTGGGGCGATTTTTGGCGTTTTGGGTGCGTCAAATAAAGCTAAAATCAATGAATTTTTAAAAGAAAAAAAGCGTTTTTATGAACTTGGCAATTTAAATTTCATCGACAAGGACATCGTTAAAGATTATGAAAATCATACAAAAGCCTTTGTGAAAATTCAAGAAGGCTGCGATTTTAACTGCTCTTATTGCATTATACCTAGTGTTCGCGGCAGGTCAAGAAGCGTCAAAGAAAGCGATTTGTTAGAACAAATTAAAATTTTAATTCAAAATGGCTACACAGAAATCGTCCTAACAGGCACAAATATAGGCTCTTACGGCTTAAAAGACGGCACAACTTTAGGCAAACTTTTACAAAAAATGATGCAAATTTCAGGGCTAAAACGCATTCGTTTAGGGAGCTTAGAGCCTGCACAAATTGACGCGAGCTTTATGGAAATTTTAGATGAAAAATTGCTTGAAAGACATCTTCATATAGCTTTGCAACACACAAGCGAGACGATGTTACGCATTATGAGACGCAGAAGTCATACAAAAGATGACTTAAAGCTTTTTCAAACCCTTGCTTTTAAGGGCTTTGCTTTAGGGACGGATTTTATCGTAGGGCATCCCGGAGAAAGCGAGGAGCTTTGGCAAGAAGCTTTGAGAAATTTTACAGAATTTAAGCTCACTCATCTTCACGCTTTTATCTTTTCTCCGCGTAATAATACCCACTCCGCCACCCTTAAAAATACCATAAAAGGCGACCTTGCTAAAGAAAGGCTTAACACCCTTAAAGCCATAGTGCAAAAAAATAATTTTGAATTTAGAAAGGCAAATAAAATCAAACTTGAAGTGCTAATAGAAAGTGAAAAAAACGGCTTTTATGAAGGCTATGATCAATTTTTTAATAAAATCAAAATCAAAAGTGAAAAAGAATTAAGCAAAATGTGGCTAAATATCGAAAATTACGAAGTCAAAGAGGAATTTAACGAAACGAGGATATAATGAAAAATAACAAAATCATATTTTTTTCTTTTGGAATTTTATGTGTGCTTTTAGCCATAGTGTATTTTAAAAATGAGCCCAAATTCATAGATAAAGCTCTATATCAAAGCCTTTTGGAGCAAAAGCTTATCCAAAAAGCCATTATTGATGGAGATGAAATTTTACTCAAAGCCGCAGGAGATCATTATGTCATCATAAAAGACGGCGTAGATCTTAAAGAGCTTTTAGCAAATGTGCCTGTGGAGGTGAAAAGAGATTATAGCGCTTGGGTGCTATTTATATTTTTAATATTTTTATTTGCTCTGCTAATTAGCTTTAATCTTTTTCGTCGTAAAAAAGAAATGCAAAAATTTCCCATAAATCCTACCCAAACTTCCTCTTTACAAGAACCACTTAACTCCATAAAGCCCGTCATTTCAGGCGTTACCTTTAATGATGTCGCAGGAGTTAATGAAGTCAAAATGGAACTTAATGAGCTTGTCGATTTTCTTAAAAATCCTCAAAAATACAAAGAATTCGGCGTCAAAATGCCAAAAGGCGTTTTAATGATAGGACCACCAGGAGTTGGTAAAACACTCATCGCAAAAGCTGTGGCTGGTGAGGCTGGAGTGCCATTTTTTTACCAATCAGGCTCAAGTTTTGTCGAAATTTATGTAGGAATGGGTGCAAAAAGGGTGAGAGAACTTTTCTCTCGTGCTAAGATGATGGCGCCAAGCATCATTTTTATCGATGAGATTGACGCAGTGGGTAAGGCTAGAAATGAGCTTTCAAACGGCGAAAGAGATAGCACGCTTAATCAACTCTTAACCCAAATGGACGGCTTTGAGGATAATAGCGGCGTCATCGTCATCGCCGCGACAAATAAAATCGAACTAATGGACGAAGCACTGCTGCGCTCAGGACGCTTTGATAGACGCATTTTTCTTTCTTTACCAGACTTTAAAGACCGCTTTAAAATCCTAGAAATTTATATGAAAAATAAGAAAAATCAAGTTGATTTAGAGAAAATAGCTAAATTAAGCGTAGGCTTTAGCGGTGCAGGACTTGAAACCCTTGTCAATGAAGCCGCTATTAATGCGTTAAGACGGGGGAGCGATTTAGTCGAGGATAATGATTTTTACGCAGTTTTAAATAAGGTGCTTTTAGGCAAGAGAAAAATTCTAAATTTAAGCGAAAAAGAAAAGCAAATTCAAGCCCATTACCAAGCGGCAAAAGCCTTATGTGCGTATTATTTTGATGTGAAATTTGATAAAATCACGCTCATTGAGGACCGCTTTAAAGAATATGAATCTAATCTTAAGTCAAAATCAGAACTTTTAAATAAAATCAAAACACACCTTGCAGGCTTTATGGCGATGAAACTTTTATATAATGAAAGCTACACAAATTCACAACAAGACTTTATGAAAATCAAAGAACTTGTCGAATTTATGTTAAGCTTTAATATGATAGAAGAGAAAAATTTAGAAAAAGAAAAAAGTGAAGTGAAGGAATTTCTAAAAACACGAAAAGAACTCATTGCAAATTTAGCTAAACTTTTATTAGAAAAAGAAAGTTTAACTTACGAAGATGTCAAACAAATAAGTTTATAAAGGATATATAATGAAAGCAAAAGGAAGTGAATTAATCCCTATTTTAACCATAGCAGGAAGCGATTGTAGCGGAGGGGCTGGTGTGCAAGCAGATTTAAAAACCTTTAGTGCGTATAAGCTTTTTGGTATGAGTGTGATTTTAAGCGTAGTAGCGGAAAATACCGCAAGAGTGATTAGCGTGCATAATGTGCCAATTAGGTGCGTTGAAGAGCAGTTTTTAGCGGTGTTTGAGGATATCCCTCCTAAGGCTGTTAAAATCGGTATGATAGGAAGCAAGGAGCTAATGCTTTGCGTAAGGGAAAATTTAGAGCGTTATAAGATTGAAAATGTCGTGATTGACCCTGTGATGTTTGCTAAAAATGGCTTTGCCTTAATGCCTAATGAGTGCTGCGAATTTTTTAAAGAAAATATCCTGCAATTTGCCGATATACTCACGCCAAATATCCCAGAAGCGCAGTTTCTAAGTGGCTTTAAAATCCAAAATGAAGAAGAGATGATAAAAGCGGCTAAATATCTTCACACTAAGGGTGCAAAAGCCGTTTTAATCAAGGGCGGACACCATCACCAAAACGCCAACGATGTTTTTTTTGACGGAGAGCAAATTCACATTTTAAAAGGCGAACGCATAGAAACCAAAAACACACACGGCACAGGCTGCACACTAAGCTCTGCCATAGCTTCAAATCTAGCACTTGGTAAAACAGAGCTTGAGAGTGTAAGAGAGGCTAAGGACTATGTGAGGGGGGCGATTGATTATAGTTTGAATTTGGGTAAGGGTTGCGGACCGACAAATCATTTTTGGGCTTTTAATGCTTGATTTAAGTTTATATCTTGTCGCAAGCCGTGGAAATTTAAGCGATGAAAAATTTTTAAATGTGCTTGAAAGTGCGATAAAAGGAGGGGTTAGCCTTATACAACTTAGAGAAAAAAATCTTAACGCAAGAGATTTTTTTGCTCTAGGTTTAAAAGCTCAAAAACTCTGCCAAAAATACCAAATTCCTCTCATCATCAACGATAGAATCGACCTTGCTCTAGCCTTAGATGCTGATGGAGTGCATTTGGGACAAGAGGATTTACCCCTACAAATCGCAAGAAAAATTTTAGGAAAAGATAAAATCATAGGCTTAAGTCTTAAAAGCTTAAAACAACTTGAAAGCATTGAGGGGGCGGATTATTTAGGCTGTGGGGCGATTAAGAAAACGCCGACTAAAGAAAGTAGCGTTTTAAGTCTTCAAAATTTGCGTGAAATTTGTGAAAACTCACCCATAAGTGTCGTGGCAATCGGTGGTATTGATGAGGAGGTTATTAAGGATTTAAGAGGCATTAAGCTTGGTGGGGTGGCGGTGGTAAGGGCGATTATGAACGCTAAAAATCCTTATCAAGCCGCAAAAACTTTAAAAAAGGCTGTGTGTGAAAATTTATCTCTTAAATGAAGCGAAATTTAAGGGCGTGGAAAATCTTATCTTAAATGAGATAAATTTTTTCGATTTTAATGTCAATTTAAAAGATTTTAATGCTCTTATTTTAACATCAAAAAACGCCGTCAAAGCCTTAGAAAGAGCAAAAATAAAGCTTAATTTTACCTTACAAATTTATGCCGTGGGAGAAAAAACGGCAAAAGAAGCAAAAAAACTCGGCTTCACAAAGATAAAAATTCCATCACTTGCCTATGGAAAAACACTCTTTGACGAATTTAAGGACGAATTAAAAGGACAAAAATGTCTTTATCTTAGGGGCAAAAATATCGCCTCAAAGCTCAACGAAGATTTACAAAACTACGGCGTAAAGCTAAAAGAAGTAATTGTTTATGAAAATGTCTTTAAAGCCTGCAAAATAGAGCTAAAACAACCCGCTATTTTTATCTTAACCTCTCCACATAGTGTCTTAAATTTTTTAAAAACTTACAAAGCACACCCAAAAGATCACTTCATCGCCATAGGACAAAGCACAGCAAAAAATCTTAAAGGCTTGCAATTTAGTCTAGCCAAAGAAGCAACGATAAAAGCTTGTGTTGATTTAGCTAGGCTTTATAAAACTTCACTCCAGCAAGATTAACGCTTTTTATTTGTCCTTTTTCAAGCAAAGTTTGCAAATTTCTCTTACTCTTTGTATCAAAACACTCCACATCAAGCTCACTTTGAGGACGCAAACGCAAAGTTTTTAAAAGCTCTTCCTCACTAAAGCTTAAAATGGTTTTATGTCTTTTTGCTATAAAAACAGGCACAGAGCTAATAAGCCCACTAAGCTCCAAAAGCCTCATTTCATCGACCCCACTCACCGCATAAGCTGGAGGTCTATCAATGCTACTTAAATCCACTCTCATAGGTGCGATTTTAGCTAGAGCATCGTTAAGCAAGATAAATTCCTCCTCATTATCATTAAAGCCCTTAACCACCAAAATTTCCATTACCAAAGCACCGCTAAACTTAGCTCTAAATTCCGCCATTTTTTCTATCATCGTGCTTAAATCAATCCCTTTTAAAGCTCTATCTATCTTATAAAAAGTTTTTTCATTTGCACTATCTAAGCTAAATTTAACAATGTCGCATAGCATTAAAGCTTGTATTTTTTCCTCATCTAAAACAGCCGTGCCGTTGCTTAAGATGAGAATTTTTTTATCACTAGTAAGCTTTTTAAGCTCTAAAATCAACTCTTTTAAATGCGGATAAAGACTAGGTTCGCCATTAGCAGTCAGGGTCAAAACATCAAATTTCACATCTTTTTTTAAAACAGCTTTAAGTTCTGTTAGAATTTCCTCAACGCTCAAAACACTCTCTTGCTCTTTCATAGGCTTTGCCGCTTCAAGCTCACAATACACGCAGTCAAAATTACACTGCTTTTTTGCTCTGCTTAAATCCACCCCCAAAGAAAGTCCAAAACGCCTTGAATTCACAGGACCAAAAATCATCATTTAACCGAGCTTTCTTGCACAAGTTTAATGAAATATTTCGCATTTTCCACAGGGATATCAGGAAGAATTCCGTGTCCTAAGTTAAAAATATGCGCCTTGCCCTGCATTATTTGCAAAATTTGCTCTACGCCCTTTTTTATGGCATTTTTATCATAAAGTCTGCAAGGCTCCATATTACCTTGCAAAGTAAATTTATGAGAAAGCTTATCTCTTGCTAAATCAAGCGGAGTGCTCCAATCCACCCCAAACACATCAAATTCCCCATCAATTCTTTCTAAATACCCGCTCACGCCTTTTGGAAAAACTATCATGGGGATATGTGGATATTTTTGTTTAAGATAAGCAGCAAGCTCTTTCATATAAGCGAAAGAAAATTCGAAAAACGCCCCCTCCTCTAAAGCCCCAGCCCAGCTGTCAAAAATCTGCACCGCATTTGCCCCCGCTTTAATTTGCTCTTCCAAATAAGCTTTCAAAACTTCATTTAATTTTCTTAAAATTTGATGTAAAAACTCAGGATTTTGATAAAGCATTTTTTTGCATTTTGCATAATTTTTACTCCCCCTACCCTCTATCATATAAGTAGCTATCGTCCAAGCACTTCCGCAAAATCCTATCAAAGCTTTATCTTTTGGGAGTTTTTCCCTTGTCAAAGAAAGAGCGTCGTAGACATAATGAAGCTTTTTAACCGCACTTAAATCATCAAGCCTCTCTAAATCCTCCTTATTTTGAAGTGGAGTGCTAAAAACGGGTCCCTCGCCTTTTTCAAAATGCAGCTCAAGCCCCATTTCCAAAGGAACAACTAAAATGTCAGAAAAAATAATTGCCGCATCCACACCCAAAATATCCACAGGCTGTAAGCTCACTTCACTAGCCTTTTTATAATCCTTACAAAGCGAAAGAAAATCTCCAGCACTCTTTCTAACTGCCATATACTCACTTAAATACCGCCCTGCTTGACGCATCATCCACACAGGAGTATAGGGCGTTTGCCTTTTAAAACACGCATCAATAAAAATCATTTTCTTTCCTTTATAAATTTATTCATTTCGCAAAGTATCCAAAATATTTACTTCGGTCGCCTTTTTCGCAGGGTAAAACGAAGAAAGTGCAATGATAAATAAAGCTCCCATTAAGGTTAAAATAAAATCTAAAATAGATAAATCAAGCGGTAATTTCGAAGTGCCATAAACATCAGCTGGTAAAGAGATAATGTCGAAATTTCCCAAAAGCCAAAGCGTGATAAAGGCTAAAATCACCCCGCACACCATACCGCTACCGCCTATTAACATACCCAAAGCAAAAAAGCTTTTTTTTACCTCCGCTTTGCTTGCTCCAAGTGCAAGCAAAAGGGCTATTTCACTGCGGCGGTTCATCACTATCATCAAAAGTGAGCTTACTATATTAAGCCCAGCAACAAGGATAATGAGCATTAAAACGATGAAAAGTGCGCGCTTTTCAAGCTCTAGGGCGGAGAAGAAATTTTGATTTTGCTCCCACCAGCCTATGGCGGCATAATCCTGCCCCAAATAAGCCCTAAGCTTTTCTATATCCTTAAAGGCTTCTTGGCTATAAATATGCACACCATCATAGCCCTCTTTCACACCTAAAACTTTCCTAAGTGCCTTAGCCTCCACATACATATAAGCCTTATCGTAAAAAATAAGCCCGGAATTAAACTTAGCCTTCACATCAAAACGCTTTGTGGTAGGGGTCAAAGAGAAACCGCTAGGGTTCAAATTTGAAAAGATTAAAGAAAGTTTATCGTTTTTTTGAAGGCGAAACTCATCAGCTAAAGCCCCCCCTATAAGTATGTCATAACCGCTTAAATTTGTATCTTTAAGAGCATTTTGGACAACTTCGTTAATTTTCTTTTCCTCTTCAAAATTCACACCAAAAACAATTCCGCCCTCAAAGCGATTATCCCCTTTGGCTATCACTTGAGTGCTTAAATAAGGGCTAAAAAGCAAATGCGGAAACCGCCCTCTTAACTCCGCCACAAATTCATCATCAACAGGTGCATAAAATTTCGGCAAAAGGGTAATGGGATAATTCATCACAAAAAAGCGTTTTTGAAATTCCTTATCAAAGCCATTCATTATCGCCATAGCGACCAAAAGCACACAAAGCCCCACGCACACACCCAAAAACGCCAAAAGCATAGAAAGATTGATAAAAGGTTGCTCTTTATCAAAACGAAGGTATTTAAAAAGTAGATAACGCGTCATATAAACTCTTGCAAATTAAAATAGCCATTATTTTAACATCAATTAGTTTAAAATTTGTAAGCGTTGAAACTGTCAAAATACACTCTTTTTTGTTGCTTAAATTTGTCTATCTAAAAATTCCTTCACGCTCTTTGCTATCGCTTTTGCTAGTGGCGGTGGGACGGCGTTGCCTACTTGCTCACATCTTTTTGTATGAGAGCCAAAGAATTTATAATCAAGCGGAAAGCCTGTAATAGCCGCTGCCTCTCTTATAGTGATGCTTCTATGCTCTTTTGGGTGCAAGGGGAAAGCACTATGTCCTGGCACTAGTGTAGGGGCTAATCTATCAAAATGCAGCCTCATATTGCCACCCCTTGAGTAGAATTTAGAAATTTGCAAATGCTTAGGCAGTGAATCTAGGGAATCTGCGATATTGCAACCCTCTTTGATATACCTAAATCGCTCAATGGTCTTGGCATTGTGCTGCATAGGGAGATTATCTATGTCGTTTTCATCTGTGTAATCAATCTTTGCTAGCACTTCGCGTAAAGTCAAAGGCTTTTTAAACTTGCATTTAGCTAGCTCATCATCGCTAAAATCAAGCTTCGTGCCTATGCTTTCATCATAGAATCTAGGCAGTGGGTAGTGAAAGCCGCCTTGTAAGTCAGCCCTTGTGGCGACGATGATAAGCCGCTCTCGTTTTGTCGCTGCTCCATACCACGCCGCATTTAAGACTTTATGCTGGATTTTATAGCCCATAGCTTCATAGATTTTATATATATCATCTAGCACAGAGATTTGATAAGGCTTAATTTTTTCTAATAAATTTTGCTTTTGCTTTCGTAGCATTTCGCCTTTTTGAATGATTTGTTGTGTGATTTTATCCTTTTTTCTTAGTGCTGATTTTTCGCCCTTCAAAAGCTCTAATTGCTTCCAAATATTGCCCACTTCTTGCCATATTTCACTTGGTGCGTTTGGATTTAAGATTCTAGCATTTAGCATTCCTTTGACATTTTCTATCACGCTTACTTTTGGTCTAAGCTCTTTAACAATATCTAAATAGTAGCGGTAAAATTGATTTCTCTCATCAGCTGGGCTTCGCTCCCCTGCTAGAGAAAATCCTTTACAAACAATGCCCCCAAACATCACATCTACGCTAGAATCTAGCTTTTTCTTTAGCTCTTTTGGGTTAATTTGCGTTATATCTGTGCTATCTAAAATAGCGTTTTGCAAATGCTTTTTATTGTTGTGTTCTAAAGTTTTTAGCGCATTGCTATCAAAGTCATTTGCATAAAGCGTGTTAAAGCCCTCTTGCATAAAGCCTAAATGCGACCCACCAGCCCCTACAAAAAACTCTACTATGTTATATTGCATTGACAATCCTTTGAAAGTTTGTTTGATAAGCTTGAATCAGTGAAGCTTTTTCAATATGTTCTAAAAAGGCTTTTTCATTTAAATCAAAAGGGTTATAAAGAAGTGTGCGTAAGCTACTTTTGGGCTGAAAATCAATCACACCATAATCATCTTTTAAGATATTAAGATAGCTTGATATGTAGCGTGTGTTTGGCTTAGAATCTTTGTCTTGGTATTCTATGAGATAGGCTATTTCGCCATATTGTTTATACATAATTTCAAATAGCTCTTTATTACTACAATCAAATTCTTTTTTACCATTTGATTTCTTGTATAGGGTTTCAAGCAAATACGAGAAAAAGGGCTTTAGATACTTAAAAAGTTCTAAGGCAAATTGCGGATAAGGGAGTTGTGAAAGGTTAAATCCCGCTTGTGTTAGATTATTTCCTTTGCTAATAAGTCCCAGCGTTGATAGCGTGATAAACATATTTCGCCAACCGCCAGAATTTGGCGTTTGTAGATTCTGTGCGAGTTGAAGCTCAAGCTGTTTTCTGTGGATATTTTCTTGCTTAAGTTGATAAATAGCTAAAATTTTAATAAGAAAATAGAGTTCAAAAATGCGGGTATCGTGGATATAGTATTGAGAAAGTAGCTTACGAGATTTTACCCCCCCCCCCCCGCATATTTAGCAAACTCATTTTCATCAATCAAACGCACTGCTAGAGAGTGGGAATTAACTTCTAAAATTTTCTTAGTTTGTGGGTATTTGAAAAGCCCTATATTAAACTCATTATTTCTCAAAACAGAATCTGGGAAAATATACACGCTAGAAAACTCGCACAAAGGGTAAAACTCATAATCTCTTATAGATAAGCCCTTTTCTGCAAAATACTCATATTGAAAAATCTGTCCTATGCCCCTAACATAGTCAGTTACGCCGATATTACCGCCTTTGCACTCCATAAGGGCTTTGATTCTATCTTTTTCAAAAAGCGTGAAATCCGCCGTGATTCCGTTGATAAACTTTGTCTCTTTATGGAACTTGGTTTGATAAAAGTCCATATCAAGCACGGAGCAAATATCTCTTTGCAAGCTTTGATTATTCGCAATCTCATTTTGCAAGTCTTTTTCTTGCGTAAAATCCATTAAATACCTTTAAATAAACCTTATGCTAACCCTAACTAGTGCTAACTAGCCCCCTCTTAGGACCGCTTTTTCCGTGGCATTCTTTAAATTTCTTTCCGCTTCCGCAAGGACAAGGTGCGTTTCTTGGCACTTTTTTAAATTCCGCTTCGCCTAAATTATCCTCACTCGCACCTATTTGTGCAGTATTTTCCAAAAATTCCTCATTTTCCTTGCTTACCTTTTGCTCTAAATTTTCCGCTTCTTTTTGTGAAAACTGCACGCTAAAAAGTAGCTTAATGCTATCAAATTTAATGCGCTCCACAAGCTCTAAGAAAAGATTATAGCTTTCTTTTTTATATTCCACCAAAGGATCCTTTTGATTATACCCACGAAGCCCTATGCCCGTTTTTAAAATATCCATTTGATACAAATGCTCTCTCCAAGCATTATCCAAAACTTGCAAATACAAAATTCTCTCGATATTTCTTAACTGCTCACTTGAAATTTGCGCCATTTTCTCTTCATAAGAGCGTTCTAAAATTTCGCTTAATTTCTCCTCCAAAGCGATCAAATCAAGCTCCTTAAAATCCGCCTCATTAATCTCAGTCGCAAAATCGTGAGCTATTTTTTGCCTTAAGGCTTCAAAATCGTCCAAACTCTCACCCATCATCATAGAATTTAGGGTATTTTGTGCGTATTCTTTAATATTTTGCGAAATTTTTGCCCTAATGTCATAATTTTCATCTAAAAGCTCATTGCGGTAACGATAAATGCTCTTTCTTTGCTCATTTGCCACATCATCATATTCTAATAAGTGCTTACGGCTTTCAAAATGCAAACTTTCCACCTTTTTTTGTGCATTTTCCACCGCCCTTGTAACAATGCGACTTTCAATACTCTCGCCCTCTTTAATGCCAAGTCTTTCCATAATGCTCTTAATCTTATCGCCCCCAAAAATTCGCAAAAGATTATCCTCAAGGCTTAGATAAAAACGACTCACACCAGGGTCTCCTTGACGCCCCGCGCGACCGCGAAGTTGATTATCTATTCTACGGCTCTCGTGCCTTTCCGTGCCGATGATGTAAAGCCCCCCAAGCTCTCTAACCTCATCATTGATTTTTATATCCACTCCACGCCCTGCCATATTTGTCGCTATGGTAACGGCTCCTTTTTTACCTGCATCGGCTATGATTAGGGCTTCTTGCTCGTGGTTTTTAGCGTTTAGCACATAATGAGGGATTTTTTCTTTTGCAAGCATAGAGTGAAAAACCTCACTTCTTTCAATACTAGCCGTTCCCACAAGCACAGGCTGTCCCTTAGCATTTGCTTTTTTAATCTCATCAATCACGGCTTTAAATTTTTCCTCTTGAGTTTTATAAATTAAATCGTCCTTATCCTGCCTTTTAATAGGGATATTTGTGGGGATAGAAACAACATCTAAATTATAAATTTGTGAAAATTCTGTCGCTTCTGTTTGAGCTGTGCCTGTCATACCTGCTAATTTATCATACATTCTAAAATAATTTTGAAAGGTAATATCGGCTAAAGTTTGGCTTTCTTCTTGGATTTTCACGCCCTCTTTCGCCTCTAAAGCCTGATGAAGCCCTTCGCTAAAACGCCTCCCCTCACTTAAACGCCCCGTAAATTCATCGACAATGACGACTTCATTACCTCTTAAAACATAATGCACATCTTTTTCAAAAAGATTATGTGCCTTTAGGGCTTGATCAAGCTGATGTGCTAAAATCGCATTATCAAGGCTGTATAAATTCTCCACGCCAAAAAGCTTTTCCGCCTTTGCTATACCTTCTTCTGTGATTAAAATATTACGATTTTTCTCATCGACTATAAAATCGCCACTAGCCTTAACGCCCTTAGCCAAATCTTTAGCCTCTAATGACTCTCCCCTTTTAAGGGCTTTTGCCACTTCATTTGCTTTAATATAGCCATCAAGTGTGCGGTTCGTAGGACCTGAGATAATCAAAGGCGTCCTCGCCTCATCAATCAAAATGCTATCGACCTCATCAACGATGACAAAATGATGCCCCCTTTGCACCTTTTCCGCTTTAGAAAATTTCATATTATCGCGTAAATAATCAAAGCCAAATTCATTATTTGTGCCGTAAGTAATATCGCATTCATAGGCTTTTTTATGTTCTAAATCGCTATTTTGTGAAGACAGCACCACCCCAACGCTAAAGCCTAAAAAATGATAAATCGCACTCATTTGCTCAGCATCTCTTTTAGCAAGATAGTCATTCACCGTTACCACATGCACACCCTTGCCACTCATCGCATTTAAAACCACAGGTAAAGTCGCCACTAAAGTTTTACCTTCGCCCGTTTTCATCTCGGCTATTTTACCCTCACAAAGCACCATACCACCGATGAGTTGCACATCAAAATGACGCATATTAAGCGTTCTTTTTCCCACTTCCCTAACGATAGCAAAAACATCATTTAAAATATCATTTTCTTTTTTCTCTCCGCTTAAAATTTGCTCTTTAAATTTTGCAAATTCAGCCTTTAGCGCCTCATCATTTAAAGCTTGATATTTGCTTTCTAAGGCGTTAATTTGTGCTACTCTTTTAAAATATTTTTTAACCTCGCGTTCATTTTTCGTGCCAAAGATATTTTTTAGGGTATTTAAAAACATTTGAAACCTTTTTATTATTTTATTTTAAAGCGTAATTATAACGATTAATTGTTAAATTTAACGCACATCATAAGGCAAACTTAAAGCATATTTTAAATAATCGCCAAAGGCTTTTATTAACCAAGTTTCATTAAAATCGCCTAAAAATTAAGGAGGTAAGATGAAATTTTTTATCCTTTTAAGCCTAATTTGTGGTTTCGTTTTTGCTTACGATTTAGATTATGAAAATTACACCAGCAAATTTACTCAAAGCGTGAGTTCTAAACAGAGCAAACTTGATTATGAGGGACATTTCATTTTGGAAAAAGATAGAGCTTTTTGGTCTTATGAAAAACCAAGCAAAAAAGAAATTTATATTAATAAAAATGAAATTGTCATAGTCGAGCACGATTTGGAGCAAGTGAGCTTTGCAAGACTTGAAAAAATCCCAAATTTAAATGCCATTTTCAAACAAGCAAAAGAAATCTCCCCAAACAAGCTCAAAGCCACTTACGAAAACACAGACTACATCATCACGCTTTTTAATGGCGAGGTTAAGAGCATAAGCTACAATGACGAATTTGAAAATAAAGTCCTCATTACGCTTCACAAACCTCAAAAAAATACCAAAATCAATTCTCAAATTTTCAAACCAAAATTTCCGCAAAATTACGATATCTTACGCTAATTTTGCGTAGAATTTGAGTCAAATTCGAGCTTAAAACCTGTGGTATTGCTTTCTTGAATTAAATCTTTCTTAATCCTTTCTTCAATATCCCTAGAAATTTCAAAAAGCTTAGGATTTATCGCGTCCTCGTCATCCTTCATCTCTTCATTTTCAAAGATTTTAGGCAGGGTTAAATTATGATTTTGCTCACTAAGATTATTTTCTATTTTAGGCATTTCTAGCTTTGGAATTTCAAGCTGTGGTGAATTTTCTAAATCTTTCACACTTTCCTTAACTTCTTCTTTTAAATTTCTATCCTTTGCCTCCGTGCTTTCCAAAAAACGCTTAAATTCTTCAATGTCAAATTTCTCCACTCCACTTAAAGAAAGGATATAAATGTCATTAAGTTTAATTTTATATTTTTTATCTACAAATTTGCTGAGGGTTTTTTTAAAATTATTTTTACCAAGCTCTGTAAAAATATCCTCATAAAAGAAGCCAGAAATGACCGTATTAACACTATCGATAAGTTTTTTTTCATTTGCCTTAAGATTTTTCCCCTCAAATTCTAGGCTTATTTCTATTTTTTTAAGCACATTTGTCCCACTTTTTGAGTAAAGTTCCGTTCTTAATTTCTCAAGTTCTACTACCTCAGCACTCAAAAATAAAGGTAATATTAAGCTTAATATTATTTTTTTCATCACAAATCCTTATTCACAATTCCAAATCAATAAAATCATTTTCTTTATAAAAACAACTTACATTTTCATCAAATTTTAACGCTCTTTCAAAATAGCTTCTAAAATCCCAATTTTTAGAATACAAAATTTTAAGACTTTGAGGATTAGTCGCTCTTGAAAGTGCCACATAAAGCTGTCCATTTTCAAAAATATGGTCAATATCACACACAAGCTTTTCTATACTCATTCCTTGCGATTTGTGAATTGTAATCGCATAAGCTAATTTTATGGGATACTGCACCACACTAGCTCTAATGTTTAAATCAAGCTCCTCGCCCTCCTCTTTAAATTCACTAAGCTCAAAAATATAAGGCTCTAAAAGTATCATTTGTCCGTTATTTTTCATAATTTGCAATAAAATTCCTCGCTCATCTTCCACAATATCTTCGATAATTCCTTGCTCGCCATTATAATAATTTTGCTCAAAATTATTCATACAAAAAATAATTCTAGCACCCACTTTTATCTTAAGCTCCTCCAAAATTCCAAGCCCACTCACCCACGCCATAAATTGCCCATCGCTTAAATTTTCATCTTTTTTTTCAAATTTAGCCTTGAAATTTAATAGGGGTGCGTTGATTTTGGCTAATTTTTGCTCATTGATTGCATTAACCCTCTTATTAATCCCGCAAAGCAAAGTAAAACCATCATCTAAAGTTTCTAAATCCCAAGTTTTAATAAGCATTTTTTCAAAATAATCAAGTGTTTGTTCGCTTAAATAACCCTCACGCAAGAGCGATAAATGCTCATAAAATTCGGCATTATCCGTTCGTTTTGGCACGGAAAGTTTGACATTTTTAAGCCTTAATTCCTCCCAAAAAAGCGAAGCAAAAGCGTAGTAAGTATTGACAAATAGAGAATTTTGCTTTTCTTTAACCACAGGGGGCAACTGAAAAAAATCGCCCACAAGCAAAATTTTCCCAGAAAAGCCTGAATTTTTAAGCCTTAACGCTACCATATCAAAAATAGTCGCACTTACCATAGAAATTTCATCAATAATAATTAAATCGAGTTTAGAAAGCACTTTTTCAAGCTTTTTTAGCTTATTTTTTTGCAATCTATCATAATTTTTCAAATCCTCAAAATTTTCCATTCGCCCTAAACAAAAAAAGCTATGCAAAGTAACTCCGCCTACATTAAAAGCACTCAAAGCACTAGAGCCTAAAGCTACGAGTTTCTTATTTTGTTTTCTATAAGAAAATTTGAGTTGATTTGTTAAAAAACTCTTGCCAACACCAGCCCCACCACTTAAAAAAACATTACGATCTTGTAAAATTTTTTCTAATTTATCAAGCATTATATTTCCTTAAAGTATAATTATAACTATTTTTTGTAAAAGGTTTATTATGCGTTATATTTTGTGTTTTGTAGCTTTTTTATTTATGGCTTGCTCCACTCACAAAGCTCCTCAAAAACCTTTAGAAAATCAAAGCTTACAAAAAGTCAATTCCCCTTATGCTACCCTAGAATTTGAACAAAATTTAAGTATGCTTCCTGCTCTAAATAGCACCATAAAAACTAATCCGCAAAAATTCAAAACAGCCTTTTTTGCCCCTTGGCATAGTCATTTTAAACAATTTAAAAATACGAATTTATTTTGGTCTTTTAGCGGATATAAAAGCGGAAATTATTATTTTTTCAATAAACAAAAAATCCCCCTTTCGTGGTTCAACACTCAAATCAAAAATGCCAACATCAAAGCCCTAAATTCACTCAATCAAAAAGCCCTAGTCGTGCAAAATAGCATTTTAAAAAATTTCCCCACTCAAAAAGCGATTTTGAAAAATCCTTTTTTACAAGGGGAGGGAATTCCCTTTGATTATGCAAGCGATTCTGTTTTAAATGCTGGAAGTGCCGTTTTGATCTCGCATTTGAGTTTAGATAAACGCTATGCTTTTGTGATGAGTGAAAGTGGCTTTGGCTTTGTGGAGAGAAAAAATTTAGAACTTTTTGACGATAGAAGAGCTAAAATTTATGAAAAACTCAATTTCATCACCCCACTTAAAGAAAAAATGCCTATTTTAGATGAAAGAGGACAATTCTTTTTTGAAACGAGAATGGGAGCATTGTATCCTTATTACAAAAGCGATGCGACACATTATTATGGAAAAATAGGCGCTAGAAAATATAAAATCGCCAAAAAAATCGCTTCGCCCTTTCCGTTAAAATTAAATGAAGTCAATTTAAAAAACCAAGTCGCCGAGCTTTTGGCTTTACCTTATGGCTGGGGTGGGTATGATTATGAGCGTGATTGCTCCTTATTTTTAAGAGATATTTTCGCGGCTTTTGGAATTTATTTACCGCGAAATTCTTTAGCTCAAAATAAAAGCTTTAAAAATTTCGATATTAGTTTTTTAAGCAATGAAGAAAAAAAGGCGGTTTTAAAACGCTTCGCAAAGCCTTATGCAACGCTTCTTTATATGAGAGGACACATTATGCTTTATGCAGGAGAAATCGACCATAAAAGCGTAGCATTACATAGCATTTGGGGCTTGCGTTTAGATGAAAAGCAAAGACTTTTAATAGGACAAAGCGTCTTCACAAGCCTAGAAATAGGCAAAAATCAAATTCCAAAAGAAAATTTACTCCTTAGCAAACTCTCACACCTTAGCTTTTTAGAACTTAGCGACTATGAAGCTTTAGAGCTTAGTGATTATCTTACTGGGCTAAAGCCTCCTTTGTGATTTTTTCGATATATTTAGCTCTAAGTTTTGGGACATATTTGCCCACCTTTCCACCATTTATAAGCTTTCCATCCGCTTTTACCACGCTAAGAAGCAAAAGTGTGGCTGCTGAGATAAAGACCTCATCAGCCTCATAGACCTCTTGCATACTAAAGGCTCTTTGTTCGATTTTTAAGCCAAGCTCTTTAGCAAATTTAAGGATATTTTGCCTTCTAATCCCCGGCAAAATAGCGTTTGAAAAAGGTTTAGTAATGAGAGTTTGATCTTTAATGATAAAAGCAGAAGCACTTGAAGCCTCATTAACCTTACCATCTTCTATCATAAAAGCCTCAAATGCCCCAGCCTCAACGGCTTGTTCTTTAGCATAGCACTGTGCTAAAAGGGATATGGCTTTTATATCACGCCTCTTCCAACGCAAATCAGGCACACTAATCACACTCACCCCCTCTTCAAATTCGCTCTTTAAAACACTGCACTCAAAAGCAAAAGCCATAATAGTAGGCTTAAGATTTTTCACAAAGCTAAATTCCCTAGACGCCACGCCTCTGGTTATTTGCATATAAACTCCGCCTTCTTTTAAGGAATTTTTAGCAATCAAATCTTTTAAAATATCTTCAAATTCCTCTTTTTTGTAAGGCAAACTAAGCTTAATCGCCCCCAAGCTTCTCTCAAATCTCTGCCAAAATTCCTCCTTATCGACCATTTTAGAAAAAACAACAGGCACAACTTCATAAATCCCATCGCCAAAAATAAAACCCCTATCAAAAATGCTAATTTTAGCCTGATCTTTGTGTAAAAATTCTCCATTTAAAAAAACAAATTCTTTTTCTCGCATCATTCAAAGCCTTTTTTGCTAAATTATACTCCAAATTTATGCTAAAATACGCCAAATTTAAATCAAAAAGAAGCAAAAATGAAAAAATTTAAAAATTTTAGTCTCAATTTTCTTTTTAAAATTTCTAAACATCCTGTGCTTTTGAGAGATTTACTAGAAGCAAATGTTTTATTTAATGAAGGTATGCTTATAGACCCTGCCAAACTCAATTTTAAAATTAAAACACTCAATGCTTATTTTTATTATGGAATTTTATGCCTTGTGATTTTACTGCCTCTACTTGTAATAACGCACTATTTTTTCACGCTTTTAGACTTTCATATCAGCATCATTAGTGCGGTTTTGGTTACCGCTTTTGTATTTATAGGTTTTGATATTTTTAAGCTTTACGCAAGGAAAATCATATCAAAAAAGCTTATCTTAAAAGCGTGGCAAAATCACTTCCCCTGCTTTAGCTATGAAAAATATTCCAAAATCGTAGAAGAAATTTACAAACAAGCCCTAGAAGAAGAAGTCTCTAAAAACGCCCTTGAGCAATATGTGCTTGAAAAAATCGTCCATTATCACTCTAAATAATCTAAAATTTGATTTTGAAAACGCCGATTTTCCAAGCGTCTTTTAAGCTCTTTATTTTCTTCATTTAACACACTTTCTTCTGCTTTTAATGTAGCGATTTCCCTGCTTAAATAATAAATTTGATTGCGTATATAAATTTGCGGAACAAACAAAAATAAAGCAAAACTTAAAAATAAACTCGCAAAAAGCAAATGATTTGCATTTAAATTTCTCTCCTCTTTTGTAGCCTTGCTAAAGCCTTCAAGTAGAGTATCTTTAGCCTCTATGCTTTCATTTTGTGGCTCTTTTAAAGGCTCTGTTTGTGGCTGAAAGGTTTCAATATCTAAGGGCTTTTTTTCCTCTTTAATTTCTAGCTTTTTGGGAGGATTTTCTTTTTCAAGTGGTATTTTTGACTGGGGCTTTTTGTCTTTAAGGAGAGGATTTTGACTTGAATTTAAAGTGGAAGTTTTTGTGGTAACAACTTGCTCTAAAGGCTTTTTTTTAAGCTCTTTCTCCGCTTTTTTAAATTTTTTAAAATTAAAAATAAGGCTTTTCTTTTTTTCGGACTTTTCTTTTTTACTTTCATTTTTTTGCTTCTTTTTTTGCTTAAAATAGACAAAAAATCGCGAGCTTAAAGGCTGTTTTTCCTCTAATCTTACATTAATTAAGTCTTCTTTAAGATAGATATTTGATTTTTTCGATGAATTTGTCTCAAACAATTCATCATCAAATAAATTTTGACGCTTATTTTTCACACGCCTTCTTAAAATATCATCACTAGAAATTTCTTTTTTAAGCTCCTCATCCATAGGAATTCCCCGAGTCATAGCTCGTGAATATTTAAGCATTTTTTGGCGTATATTTTGCTTTTCTTTTAAAAAATCTTCCTCTAGCATCCTAACTCACTTAAAATAAAAGGCTCGCATTTTTGCACAAGATGAACGCGGATTAGCTTTTATCTCCTCTTTATCTGGCATAATGGGCTTTTTGCTTAAAATTTCGCCTAAATTATGATTTGCCCCGCACTCGCAACGAATCGCCCTTTCATCACAAATACAAGCTTTAGCCCATTTTTTAAAATAATTTTTTACTATCCTATCCTCTAAAGAATGAAAGCAAATTATAGCTAAAATACAATCTCTCAAATGTGCTTTTTCAAGCTTTTGTAAAAAAAGTTCCAAAACTTCAAGCTCTTTATTAACCTCTATTCTTAAAGCTTGAAAGGCTAAAATCGCACGAGAAATTTTTCGATTTTTAAGCCTTGTTTCACCTAAAATTTCACAAAGCTCCTTAGCACTTATAATTTGCTTTTTTACCCTAGCCTTAATGATTTTCTCCGCTAAAAAAGCTCCATCTTTTAGCTCTCCATAAATCTTAAAAATATTTGCAAGTTTTTCTTTTGAGTAGGTGTTAATCACATCAAAAGCACTTAAAGATTGGCTTTTATCCATTCTCATATCTAAAAAATTTGAACGCAATGAAAAGCCTCTTTCATCTTTATCTAAATGCAAAGAAGAAACACCTATGTCCGCTAAAATTCCTCTTAAATTTTTCAAATCAATCCGCTCTAAAATTTGCGAAAAATTTGAGTGATACAACTTTATTCTCGCGTCAAATTCTCTTAAACGCTCTTTAGAAAATTGTAATGCCTCCTCATCTTGATCGCAGGCGATTAAATGCAAATTAGGATGCATTTTAAGCAAATTTTCACTATGACCACCATAACCCAAAGTGCAGTCTAAAAAAAGTCCTTCATTGAGCTTTTCAAAAAGATGATTAACTTCTTTGGGTAAAACGGGAATATGTGGAATTTGCAAATTTTATCCTTAAGGTTTTTTGCCCTAATTTTAATATTCTATTCAAAATAAAATCTTAATTGCAAGCAAAAATTTAACAAAAAACTAAAAGCTTTTTAATTGATTTTTCTTAAAAATTCTCTCAATTATGCTTTAAATTCAATTTTAAATATTTAAAAAAAATACCAAAATATTCTACAATTAAAGCCTATTTAAAACTTAACTTGATAGAATAAAGGTTTTAAAAAAATGATAAGGAAAAATATGCTTACTTGGATGCAACACCATAAAAAGTATTTAGTCGTAACGATATGGATTAGCGTTATTGCCTTTGTTGGAGCAGGTGTTGTGGGCTGGGGGGCTTATGATTATAATCAAAATAGAAATAGTTCCGTTGCTATCGTAGGTAATGAAAAAATCTCTTTTGTGGAATTTAATCTAAGATATAATCAAATTTATGGCTACTACAATCAAATCAGCAATGGTGCCTTAAGTGAAGAAAATGCAGAAAAATTAGGTCTTAAAGATATAGCCCTTAATTCGCTTATCGAAGATAAACTTTTACTTAATTTTGCAAAAAATTTGGGACTTTGGGCTAATGAAAATGAAGTGATACAAGAGCTTTCTGCGGCAGAGGAATTTCAAAATGTCAATGGAATTTTTGATAAAAATATTTACTACGCCATTTTAAAGCAAAATAATATACTTTCCAAAAATTATGAGCAGATTTTAGGTGATAGAATTATTCTTAATAAACTTAATAAAATTTTTGAATTCCCTGCTAAGGAAAATGAATTGCAAATGTTAGCGGCAAGTTATTTTATGCAAGATGCCCTAGAAATTGCTAAAATCACTTTTGATAAAAAAGACTTAGTTGTCGATGAAAACGCTCTTAAACAACTTTGGGAAGCACACAAAAACGACTTTAAAACACAAAAAAGTTACGAGCTTTCTAGCTACTTCATCGAAGCGAAAAAGTCAAATTTTTCCCAAGATGAGCTTAGAGCTTTTTACCAAAATGAAAACAATAAATTTAAATATAAAGCCCAAGATGGTAAAATTTTAGACTTTGAATTAGCTAAAGAAATGGTCATAAAAGATCTTAGCCTTGAAAAGACAAAAAATTTAGCTAATGAAAAATTTGTCGCTTTAAGAAATCAAAAAGATGATTTTCAAAAAGATTTTAACATTAGCGAAGATGATCAAAATTACCCTCTCGAACTCTTAGCAAAAGCTAAAAATAAGGATATTTTAAAGCCTATCATTTGGCAAAAATGTGAAAATAAAATTTGCAAAGATGGCTTTATAATCTTGCGTTTAAATCAAACAAATCCTGTGCGTGTTAAAAATTTCGAAGAAGCAAGAGCGGAAGTTTTGCCGATGTATTATAGTGAAGTAGCGCAAAAAGCCCTTGAAGAAAAAGCGCAAAAAGCCCTACCGACTTTTAAAGGTATAGAATTAGAATTTGTCGATAGAAATTCCATCAAAGACGCCAAAAAAGTTAGTGATGAAATTTTAAATAATGCTGAATTTAGCTTTTTCCTCTCGCAGGTTTTTAACACAGACCAAAATAGCTCTTATGTTTTAATCAATGACTCAAAAACTATACTTTATCGTATTAAAAAGCAAAAATTAAATCCAAACAAGCAAGATTTTAATCAATATCAAACTATGCTAGAATCGAGTCTAAAAACTCTTAAAAGCAGTGAAATAAAACAGGAGCTTTTAGAAGAATTGAAAAAAACATATAAGATTAAAATTTATCACTAAAAGGAAAATTGTGAATATACTAGGAATCGACTTAGGCTCAACGCAAACTTGTGCTATTATCGCTCAAAAAGATGAAGATGGACTAAAAATCATAGGCTTTGCCAAAACAAAAACAAGCGGAGTTAAAAAGGGTGCCATTACAAATATAGAGCTTGCCTCTAAATCCATAGAAGAAGCGGTTAGCAGTGCTGAAATGATGAGTGGGGTGCATTATGATAAGGTTGTTGTGTCCATTTCTGGTGCTTATACTAAGAGTGTAGATAGTGTAGGCGTTGTCAATATCCCTAACCACGAAATAGGCATTAAAGAAATTCATAGAGCCGTTAGCACAGCAAAGCACACCGCGAATTTACCGAGTGGATATGAGATTATCCATGTTTTACCTTATAATTTTAAGGTCAATGACTTAGAGCATATTGACGACCCTTTGGGAATGAGTGGGAACCGTCTTGAAGTCTCAACACACATTGTCATTTCACAAGAATCGCACATTAAAAATTTAAAAAAAGCCGTAGAATTAGCCGATTTACGCGTGGATAATATTGTCCTTTCTGGCTATGCTTCTTCCATAGCTTGTTTAGATGATAGCGAAAAAGAGTTGGGGGCTGTTTTGATTGATATGGGGGGAGCGATTTGTGATATTGTAATGCATATGGGAAATTCAATTCGCTACAATGATTGCTTACAAATCGGCTCAATTAATATTACTCAAGATTTATCTATGGCTTTGCATACCCCACTAAAAGAAGCGGAAAAAGTTAAGCTTAATTATGCTGCCTTTTCTATGCAGCCTAATACCCTCATACAAATTCCAAATATAGGCGATGAAAAGAAATTTACCGAATACTCGCCTGATGTTATTTCTAATATAATTTATGCAAGAGTAGAAGAAACCTTAATGATTTTAGCTAAAATTTTAAGTGATAATCGCCATGCTAATAGCGTAGGTGGAGGCGTTGTGCTAACGGGAGGTATGACAAAACTTGCAGGACTTGATGAGTTAGCATCTACCATTTTTGATAATAAATCCGTTCGCTTTGCAAGTGCTAGAAAAGATTTAATTAGTGGCTTTAGTGAGATCTTTAGCGATCCAGAAAATACTTGTGCAATAGGTCTTTGTCTCTATGGTGCTGGACATTTCACGCCTTATGAACTAGACTCTAATGAAAAATTAAGATATAAGGGTGAAATTGAAAATTTCAATCGTCAAATCAAGCAAGATTTAACTCCTCAAAAAGAAGAAGAGGAAATTCAAAATGAAATTTTTAATGAAGATTTGCAAGAAAACGACACAATAAGCATACAAGAGCAGTTAAATTTTAAAGAGCGAAAAGAAAAAAAGCCAAGTGTCTTTAGTAATATTTGGCATAAAATTATGAATCAATTCTAAAATCAATTTATAGCTTCACCCAAGAAGCTATAAATTTTCTAAAAATTCTTCTTCTAAGGCAATTAAATCTTCAAATTTTTCTCTTTTACGCACCATTTTAACAGCTCCATTTTCCAAAGCAAGCTCACAAATTCTAGGACGGGTATTATAATTACTACTCATACTAAAGCCATACGCCCCAGCTTCTTTAATCAAAACGATATCCCCGCTCTTACTTTTTGCAAGCCTACGATCTTGAGCAAAAAAATCCCCACTTTCACAAATTCCCCCAACAACATCACAAGGGCTTACCTCTCCTTTTGTGTAAGGTAAAACAATCTCGTGGTAAGCATCATACAAACTTGGGCGAATCAAATCGTTCATCGCCGCATCAACAATCATAAAGCGTTTTTTAGGCGTTATCTTTTCATACAAAACACTACACACAAGCACTCCACTTTGTGCTACCAAAAAGCGTCCCGGCTCTAAGCCTATTGTTACATCAAGTCCGCTCAAATTTGCCAAAATTCCTTGTGCATAATGATACAAACAAGGCTCTTCTTCCCCCTCATAGCCTACACCTAATCCCCCACCCACATCAAAGAATTTAAGCTCGATTTTCAAAGCCTTCAGTTCTCTTAATAATTTTGCCACAATCAAAGCTGCATCGTGGATAGGGCTAATGTCAAGTAATTGTGAGCCTATATGAAAATGCACCCCCACAGGCTCTAAAAATTCGCTTTTTGCAGCATATAAATACATCTTTCTCGCCACTTCAAGCTCTACACCAAATTTATTTTCATTAAGCCCTGTGGAGATGTAAGGATGCGTTTTGGCATCGACATTAGGATTGACTCTTATGGAAATTCTAGCCTTTAAATCAAGTCTTTTCGCTACATTTTCTAAAAGTAGCATTTCTTCTTCACTTTCTAAATTAATATACAAAATATCAAATTTTAAAGCCTGCTCTAGCTCTTCTTCGCTTTTTCCAACTCCACTAAATATGATTTTATAGGGTTTTACTCCTACCCTCAACGCTCTTTTAACCTCACCTATGCTAACACAATCAAAGCCGCTATCAAGTCTTGCTAACATTTGCAATAAGCTTAAATTTGAATTTGCCTTCATAGCATAAAAAATTTGAGATTTCCTTGCCTTAAAGGCGTTTTTAAGCTGCAAAAAACGACTTTTTATCAAATCAAAATCATAAAGATAAAAAGGGGTTTTAAATTCTTCTTTTAATTTTATATAATCCACAAATCTCTCCTTAACACTTTTTATATGATATAAATAAGGCAAAAAAAGCCAAAAGTAAATTCGGTAAAATAATGCCAAATTCTCCACTTATAACGCCATTTTCACTCAGTCTTAAAAATACAAATAATCCTCCCCAAACCACCAAAGTAACTACAAAGGCTACAAAGGCTACAAAGGCTAAATTAAAAAAACGCGCAATCACTGGAAAATAATAATACATTATAAGCATCAAAAAGGGTGCAAAAAAGGGTGCAAAAATGAGCTTGTATAGAGTGATTTTTACATTTCTTGTATTAAGCCCTTGAGAGTCAAACAAAATCAAACTTTGATAAGCATCATATATGGAATATTCCTTGCCACTTGCCACACTTTTAGCAAGCTTTGGTTTAAAACCCTCCAGTGTCTCTAAATTAGCAAAATGCTCACTCTTATAGCCATTTTCCCCTAAAGCAAATTCTTTCGGTATGTAAGTGATATTTCCCTCCTCTAAAAGCCAAGAATTTTCATTAAATAAAGCACGCTTTGCTTGAATCAAATGGCTCAAATTTCCATCCTTTAAAGAAAAAATTTTAAGCTCCTTAGCCAACCATTCATCTAAGCTTTTGACATAAACAAATTCTTCATTAAATTTCAAAAAAATATCACTACTTTTTTTGTTTAAAACACCATTTTTAAGTATGCTTCTTTTATATTCATTTGCATACGCAAAAGATGTAAAATTCAGTCCAACATAAATAAAACAAAATAATAAAGCCCACAAAAAAGGATAAATAATAACCCTATTTTTACTAAGTCCTAAAGCATAGAGGCTAACAAATTCATTATTTCTTATCATAGTTAAAAAAGATAAAACGAGTGCAAATATCAAAGAAATGGGTAAAATATAAGTAATAGCACTAAAACCAACAAATAAAACATAAAGTAAAATTAAATTTGCAGATGCGGGTAAATCTTTAAAATTTAAAAGCAAATCTATACCGCAATAAAATCCAACCAAGGCAAAAAATAAAATGAAAAAATTTTTAAGATAAATGGAAGAAATAAAATGAAAAAATATGCTCATTATCAAGTCCTAAAGCTATAAAGTGAAGAAATTTTTGACAAATCATCGCCTTGCATAAGCTCAAGCAAAGCCTCCTTAGCCCTTGATAAAATCGTATCTAAAACCGCACTCTCCTCGCTTGTAAATTGACCTAAAACATGCGATATAGTATCTTTACCTCTTCCTACACCTATACGCACTCTTTCATAATTATTTCCACACAAATGATCTATGCTTTTAAGTCCATTATGTCCGCCACTAGAACCTCCCTTTTTAAAACGCAAAGTTCCCAAATTTAAGTCTATATCATCGTGAATGACAATCAAACGCTCACATTTGTAAAAATCACAAACAGCCTTAACGCTAATCCCGGAATGATTCATATAAGTATGAGGTTTAAGAAGTAGGGAGGAGTCTATCTTATAAAGCTCCCCCTTAAATTTCGAGTGAGATAAAATCTTAGCTTGGTTTTCCTCACTCAAAATCATATCGATAAGCATAAAGCCTACATTATGACGGGTATTTTCATACTCTCGCCCTATATTTCCAAGTCCTACGACTAAGGTCATCGTGCTTTTTCTACGCCGACAACCGCCACCCTATCTGCTTCAATAATGCTCACTCCCTGTGGCACAACAATGTCTTTAACAAGCAAAGCATCGCCAACATCAAGCTTACTGACATCAAGCTCAAAGAAATTTGGTAAATTTTCAGCCGCACATTTGACCTTTAAGCGTCTTTTAGACTGGATTAAAACGCCCTTATTTTTAAGACCTATAGCAGTGCCGACAACTTTCACTGGCACCATATATTTAGAAACTACACCCTTTTGTGCGACCTTTAAATCCACATGTTTTAAATCACTTGTAACAGGGTCCTTTTGATAATCCACCACCACAACACTCAAAATCTTAGCACCAACTTTAACATCAAAAATAAGAGTGGTCTTTTTACGCACCTCTTTAATAAAATCATTCACCTTAAAAGCTGCGTGGATGTTCTCCAAACCCTTTCCATAGATGTTTGCAATTAGATAACCATCTCTTTTTAAAGCCTTAGCCGCTTTTCTACCGATACTCTCTCTAATAATACCTTCTAACATCTCTTTCCTTTCTAAAAAAATAAAGCGAAATTATAGCTTAAAATCATTTAAAAACGCTTAATTTGATAATTTTGCCAACAAATCATCAAATTCAAAACAAAAATTCTTCAAAGCTCCGTCAATTAAATAGCTGCAAGTTTCATCTAAAAGTTCTTTGGAGACTAGTTTGTCAAGTCTTTTTTGAAGCTCTTCATCGCTTAAAGTTTGCTTAAATTCACACTCTCCATTAAAAGCCCTAATAGCATCCAAAGGAGCAGTATTTAAGGCTTTATCTAAATAAAGCTCTCTAATATAATAATCTTTCGCCAAATCATCGCCTTTTACACCCGTGCTGGCAAATAAGGCACGGATATTTGGCTCATTTTGTGCCATAATGTAATTGTAGGCTAATTTCGCATTTAAAACGCCGATTTGATTTGGCTCATTTACTCTTTCATTTAAAATTCTATCCAAACGACTGACAAAAACGCTAATCACAGCTTGCGGCTCTTTCGCCTTAGAATAAATTTGCATCTTGCGAAAAGCTTTCAAGCCCTCATTTAAAGCTTCAAAACATTTTTTATTTTGCTCTCCAGAAAAAACAAGAGTTGCATTGACACTAATACCACTTTTCATCAATTCATACATAACCTCATAAGAAGCCTTAGTGGCTGGAATTTTCATCATAATATTTTGTCGCCCCATAGCACTATGCAATCTTTTTGCCTCACCTATGCTAAGACTAGCATTATCGTAAATTCTAGGATCGATCTCAAGGCTAATAAAGCCATCATCTCCTCTTTCAAATTTATAAGCAAGTCTATCTGCCGCCTTACAAATGTCGCTCATTGCTATATTTTCATAAATTTCCTTAGGCTTTTTTCCTTTTAAATTTGCAATTTTATTTTTATAAGCTGGAGTTAAAATCACATTTTTTAAAATAAGAGGGTTTGAAGTCGCACCATTAATTTTAGAGTGCAACAACTCGACAAATTCATTATCCAAAAAATTATCCTCAACAAAATCACACCATAAAGAAAATTGTTTCATCACATTACCTTTATAATTTCTCTCAAATCTTTCACATCAATACACACACTAGCATTTGCCCTTAGAATTTCCTTAGCACAAAAAGCGATTTTAAAGCCACTATGCTCAAACATCGCCAAGTCATTTGCTCCATCTCCAACGCACATCACTTCTTCTTGACTTAAATTTAAAAATTGCTTAAGTCTTTCTAGCATTAAACCTTTGGAATTTGAAAACATCATCTCTCCACCCACAAGTCCTGTGAGTTTGCCGTCCTTGTGGTGTAGGTAGTTTGCAAAGCCTAGGTCAAATTTAAGCCTTTCCATAGTCGCATCGATGCCCTCATGAAAGCCGCCGCTGAAAACCACGATGGAGATGTTTTTGGACTTTAAAAATTCAATGAGTTCAAAAGAGCCGGGCATAAGGGGTAAATTCGCGCTGATGGCTAAAACCTCCTCGCAGGGCATGCCCTTGAGTAAGGCCACCCTTTGATGCAAACTTTCGAAAAAATCAAGCTCTCCGTTCATAGCTTTTTGGGTGATGATCTTTACCTCATCACCCACGCCATAAGCATTTGCTAAAATATCTATGGTTTCTCCATCCATCAAAGTGGAATCAAAGTCAAAAACGCAGAGTTTTATCATTAAAATTCACGCTTTAATAGGGCTTCAACCTTTAAAATCGTAAGGATATTTTCATCTCTCTTTCCTATACCATAGATCATACCCTTTTCCTTAGCTAAAGTTTCAGGTGGCGGATCGATTTTGTTCCTATGAATTTTAATCGCTTCTGTAAGTCTATCAATAACAAAGCCAGCATTACTACTAACCCCACTGCCATTTATATCACCACGAAGCACGATATAACGCGTTTGTGGGGTCATTTTAGAACTCCCCAAATTAAAACGCTGGGCAAGGTCGATAAGTGGCATTACATTACCCCTCATATTAAATACGCCCAAAACATAATCAGGCACACTAGGCACCCTAGTAAATTCTATAGGCTTAATAATTTCTTGGATATTTAAAATGGGAATAGCATATTCCTCATCTCCAACCACAAAACCAACAAGTTGGACAATATCATCTTCTTTTCTAGTCTCATCACGATCGACCATTTGAGATTGTTGTCTTTGTAAGACCTGATTTAATTTTTCATTACTCATCATCTTATCCTAGTTTCAAATTTTTACGCACCACATTTTCCAAATATTCAGGAGAATAAGGCTTAGTAATATACTCAGTCATACCGACTTCCACGCCTCTTAAGCGGTCCGTCTTACTTGTCCTTGAAGTGACGGCTATAAGAGGAAGTTGGCGGTATTTAGAATATTTACGAATCTCACCTGCTAAAGTATAACCATCCATTCTTGGCATCTCAATGTCAATTAACATAGCGTCAATCTCGTGTTCGCCCGATTTGACAATATTAAGTGCCTCAACGCCATTAGTTGCTTCAAGCAGACTGATACCAAGCGGCTCTAAAGCTTTTTGCATCAAAGTCCTATCCATTTTAGAATCATCTACTATTAAAACCTTATAATCGCTCGGCTGTTCTTTAGGCTTTTTCACGCTAGATTCAAGTTGAGCTTTGATATCGACCTTAATCTCTTTTGCTATATCCATCATAGCGCCAACATCAATAATGAGCGTAACCCTACCATCACCTCGTATAGTCGCACCTGCTATACCTTGGATATTTTGCAAATAATCACCCATTGATTTAATAACAATTTCTTCTTGCCCCACAAGGGTATCGACTATAATTCCAAGCTTAGACTCTGCCACACCTATAATCACAACATAAGTTTGGTCGCCACTTTCAAGCACCTGTTTGACGCCAAAAACATCTGAAAGTCTCACAAGAGAAAGCACTTCTTCTCTTAAGCGTAAAACATTTTTACCCTCGATAGTATAAATATTATCAATAGGCACTCTAACAGTTTCAAGAACTGAAGCAAGTGGTATCGCATAAAATTCTTCTTGCGTTCCCACAAGCAAAGACTGGATAATTGCCAAAGTAAGAGGAATTTTAAGCTTAAAGGAACTTCCCTTACCCAGCTCACTATCTATCTCAATTACCCCGTTTAATTTTTCGATATTTGTCTTAACGACATCCATACCCACACCGCGACCGGACACATTTGTAACTTTCGCAGCGGTAGAGAAGCCCGGCTTGAAAATCAAGGTAAAAGCCTCTTTATCCGTCATTTGCCCTGCTTCTTTTTCAGTAATCAAATTCTTTTCAAGCGCTTTTATCTTAAGTTCATTTACATCAAGTCCTTTACCATCATCGATAATTTCAACAACGATATGATTACCCTCGTTATATGCCTTAAGCTGCACCACCCCTCTTTCTGGCTTACCATTTGCCTTACGCGTAGTAGGATCTTCAACGCCGTGGTCGCACGAATTCCTAATCATATGCATAATAGGATCGCCTATTTCTTCAACTATGGATTTATCAAGTTCAGTTTCCTCACCTGTAATCTCAAGCTCAATTTGTTTTCCAAGCTCACGGCTTAAATCTCTAACAACACGTGGGAATTTATTGAAAACTTTAGCAATAGGCTGCATTCTTGTTTTCATCACAGCAAGTTGCACATCAGTTGTAATAATGCTCAGTTGAGAAACAACTTGATTCAACTCCTCAAGGAATTTCTCTCCCTCATAACGCTCTTCAACATCATCATAAATTTTCAACAAGCGGTTTTTACCCAAAACAAGCTCACCGATTAAATTCATCAAATGGTCAAGTCTTTTAACCTCTACGCGTATAGTTTGGTCCATACCACCACCACTACCAGAAGCTGGAACTTTCTTTTCTCCGCCTGTTTCAGTTGCAGGTTTAGATGTAGTTGGAGCTGCACTTTTCTTTTTTTGAGCGCGTCTTGCTTGATCTTCCGCCTTACGCACTTTAAGCAATCTTTCAATCTCCGCTTCAATTTCAGAATCGCTAAGCTGATTCACATCAACATCAGGTTCAACACTTGGCTCAGGTGTAGCTGGGACGACTTCCTCCTTAGGCTCCACTTTAGGCTCTTCGCTTACAGACGCAACTGCTGAAACATCGCCCTCTGAAATAGCCGTAAGCTTCGCACAAATAGGTTCTATATCCATACCAATGGCGCTATCATTGCCATTATCACGAATGGAATTCAACAAAGTTTTCATTCTATCGATAGACTCCAAAACCACATCCATAATATCAGGGGTGATCTTAAGCTCACCGTGTCTTGCCTTGTTTAACACATCTTCCATATGATGTGTTAATTTTGTCAAAACATCAAAATTTAAAAAGCTTGATGAACCTTTTACCGTGTGAGCAACACGAAAAATTCTATTGAGCAACTCCAAATCCTCAGGATTAGACTCAAGCTCTACTAAATCATGGTCGATTTGCTCGACAAGCTCAAAAGCCTCAACTAAAAAGTCTTCAAGTATTTCTTGCATATCTTCCATATCTTACTCCTCTCCTTGTGCTTTCTTCAAAACGCGTGTTATCTCAGAGAAGAAATCACTTGCATTAAATTTCACCAAATAACCCTCTCCGCCGGCTTCTTTCACGCCTTTTTCATTCATAAATTCGTTTGATAAAGAAGAATTAAATATCAATGGAATTCCCTCAAACCTTTCATCTTCTTTTATGTGTGCAGCAAAATTGAAACCATCCATTTGTGGCATTTCAACATCGCTAATGATAATTTTAAGATTATCTTTTAAATTTTCTCCATAAACTTGGCTAAGTTCTTCAAGCTTATTAAGTCCCTCGACACCATCTTTTGCCTCAACAACGGTAAAGCCCATTTGCTGCATCATATCTTTTACACGCCTTCTAGCTGTCATACTATCATCTAAAATAAGTGCAATTCCGCTAAATTTCTCCGCCTCTCCTATCTCAAGCTCAGTCTTAGGTGCATAAATTCCCAAATCCTCAACCACGCTTTCAAGGTCAAGTATAAGCAAAACTTCATCATTTTCTATGCGCGTAACACCCGTAATTTTTCCCTTATCCAAAGCTCCAGAACCCGAGGAAAAACTTGCTGGCTCTATATCTTTCCAATTAATACGGCGAATTCTTTTAGCTTCATGAACTATAAATCCAATAAGTATATTAGAAAACTCCGTAATAATAACCCTAGGCTTTAACAAAGCACTCTCAGGCTCGGTAATCTGCATCCACTTCGCAAGATTGACAACGGGGATAACCACGCCACGCAGGTCAAAAATCCCCTCGATATAATCGGGCACACCGGGCAACTCCGTAAGACTTGGGATTTTGATAATCTCCCTCACCTTAGAGACATTCACTCCGTAAATTCCCTCATAAATTTTCTCGTGTCCTTGCTTGAAGATACGGAAATCGACAAGCTCCATCTCATTTGAGCCCGTTTTCACAATATTTTCATCAAACATCTTGACCTCTCAATTTTTGTTTTTCGAATTTGACTTCTGGCGAAAATTTTACTACAAAAAAACTTCTCTTATATGCAAAACTTGGCAAATTAAAATATTTCACTCTCTCCTCCTTCAAAAGCAAATTTTGATGGTAATGTCCCTCTACCACCCAAGCACCATTAGCTTGGTATTTTGCGTATCTTTCATAAGCTAAATTTTTAAAATTTGCAATGGGATAAAAAAGATTCTTTCTCTTTTGTCTTGCCAAAATTTGCTTACTTATACTAGAAAAAGTTAAGAAATTTAGCACATTTAAAAAGCGAAGTAAAAATCTATTTCTCAAGCTTTTAAGTAAAAATTGCAAAAATGGATTTAAAAAAATATCGCCGTGCGCTAAAAAAAATTTCTCATTTTTACCTTTACTTGTATGCAAAATTAAAGGTTGATTTTGTAGGCTTACAACTTGCACTTTTTTAAAAAATCTGTTTAAATTAAAATCGTGATTGCCCTCAAGATAATAAATTTCCATTTTCTCGCATAATTTTTCAAGCAAAACGATATAGGGCATAGCAAAGGAGTGGCTAGCACTTACTTCCCAAACCAAAAGATCAAAAATATCCCCCATTAAAAAAAGCTGGGGCGTGTGAATTTCACCCTTTTCTAATGCTTGTAAAAAATCCCAAAAACCCCTCCTATCCTCATTTTCGTGCGCATCGGCTACAAAAAATGCCCCCTCTTTAAGTGTAAGCATCAAAATTTCAAAGGCTCATAAGCTATACTAATAATCTCAAATTCGCTCTCCCCCTTAGGCAGTCGCACCTTAAATTCATCGCCCTCGCCCTTACCCAGCATGGCCTTTGCCAGCGGGGAGGCTATGGAGATATAGCCCCTCTCAAGGTCCCCCTCACAAGTGCCTACAAGGGTGTATTTACTCTCTTTTTCGCTTTCTAAGTCCATAATGACAACACTTGAGCCAAATTTCACACTATCGTGCTCATAACTTGCGGGGTCTATCACTTGCGCTCTTGAAAGTATGCCTCCAAGTTCTGCTATACGGCTTTCTATAAGAGCTTGTTTTTCTCTTGCGGCGTGGTATTCGGCGTTTTCTTTTAAGTCGCCATGACTTCTTGCTACATCGATTTCTACGACAACGGCTGGGCGTTGATTGTCCTTTAAATCTTTTAATTCCGCACTTAATTTTTCAAAGCCAAAGCTACTCATCGCTTCTTTTTCCATAGTTTTCCTTTAAATTTCATCAAGTATTTTTGCCATATTTTTCGCACTGCCAAAGCCTAAATACTCTTTTAAAAAGCCCACTTTAGCAAAAAAAGGCTTATAAGCAAATTTATTATAAGCATTTAAAAGATTTTCCACACTCACTTCATCTTGTAAAAATTCAGGATTTAGTGGCTCTTTTCCTGCAAAGTCGCAAAAAATATTTGCAAGTCCTATGTGCTTTAGCTTCACAAAGCGGCGCGCGATGAAAACATCCACCGCCCTAGCCTTATAAGCTAAAATAAAGGGCGTTCCCACCAAAGCCGCCTCCAAAGTCGCCGTCCCACTGCAAATAAAAGCAAAATCGGCTCTTTTAAGCAAATTTGGCGCACTGCTTTCTATTTTAAAGCCCTCCACATCGCCATAAAGGTGCATTTTGTCTAAATTAAAGGGTGGCACACAAAGCACTTTTTCGCCTTGAAAATTTTTAGAAAGCTCCCTAAAAACAGGCATTAAACGCGTGATTTCACTCGCCCTTGAGCCCGGCAAAAAAGCTATGATTTTTTCCTCCTCTTTTTTTGTGAGGATTTTTTGCATATTAAAGTTGTCTTTAAATTCGCAAATTTCATCAAGTAAGGGGTGTCCTACATAAATGCTTTTTGTAAAAAATTCCCTATCAAAAGGCAAAATAGAAGCTAAAACATCAAAATGCGCCTCTATCACGGGGATTCGCCCTCTTTTCCACGCCCACACTTGCGGCAGGATATAGTAAATTTTTTTCGCCCTAACCCCCGCTTTTTTCAAAGCCTTTGCAAGGGGTATATTAAAGGCGGGTGAGTCGATGCAAAGCACGGCATTAAAGCCTCCGTCCTCTTTTTCTCTTTCTAAAGCTAAACTCACTAGCTCCTTAATCGCTCTTTTTGCCTTAAAAATAAGCGGTAAAACCTCCACAAAACCCATAGCACTAAACTCGTGTGAGCTATAAAGAGGCTTAGAGCTTAAATTTAGCTCCTTACATAAATTTTCATCATAAATCCCCCAAAGCTCAAATTTTCCATACTCTTTTTGATAAGCCCTTAACACTTCTTTTAAATGTAAATTTGCTGAAGGCTCAAGCGCACAAACAATAAAGCTTTTCATTGAAGCACCACTTTTAAGCGTGCTTTTAGGTGGCTTTCAAGGTTAAGATACTCTTGTAAGTCAATATCATCAAAAGCGTTTAGATGGACTTCTTCATTGTGTGTTTTGTTTTTGATGTAGTCAAGCACTTCTTTATCCATTTTGACGATATAAAGGCTATTTTCACATTGATAGAGCTTATCTTTTATAATGGATTCTAGCTTTTTATGGAGCATTTTGCTATCTTGCAAAGCTAGGTTTAGGGCTTTATCTTGTGGGCTTAGGTCTGCGTGGATGATTAGCCTTAGACTATCATTTTCTTCGCTTACAAGCTCTGGCTTTTGCACCATAGTAAAAAGGCGGAAGTCTAGGTCTAGCTCTTTTGCGCTTAGTAAATCTTGTTTAGCGATTTTAGCCGCCGCTCTTTTGACGCGCTCGATGGTGATGTCGCTTATCACGGGCGTTTTGCTTTTTAGGGTATTTTTGCAAAAGTCATACGCTGTTTTGCTCTTTTTCTCATCGATAAGCTCATCAAGCTGCACTAGGATAAATTTACGATTGCCCCCGTCTTCTTTATTTAGCTCCATTACAGCGTGGGCTGTCGTGCCACTGCCGGCAAAAAAGTCAAGCACTATATCGCCCTCCTCCCCCGCAGAAGTGCTAGGGGTTGTTGTGGATATTTTGAGTAAATGTTTTATTAAATTTACAGGTTTTGGAGTGTCAAAAACTTTATCTCCAAAAATCGCTTGTATTTCTTTTGTAGCGTCCGTTGTTGTGCCAAATTCGGTAAAAATTGTGCGTGTTTTTATTATTTTTTGTTTATCTAACACTTCATCAAAATATATCACTTCATAAGGCGTTAATCTTCCTTTAGAATCTTCTTGCCAAAAAATATGTTCTTTATCTAAATTTTCAGGCTTTTTTCGCCAACAGCCATCTGCCCCATTTGGTGCAACAGGATAAAAATCGTTTCCATTTGGGTCTTTAATCGCATAATAAAGAGTTGGTCTATCTGTTCTTAAAGAGTGGTTACCCCATTTTTCAAGTTTTAAAATCTTTGCTTTTTTGCCATTGATAATTTTGCTAAAATCTTTTTCATTTTGTTCTTGTGTTTGCTCGTTTATTTCCCAATCTTGTTTTTGATAACACAAAATATATTCGTGTTCTTTTGCTAAATGTTGAGAATCTTGACTGCCACCTTTTTTCTTTTGCCAAATTACATTACAAACAAAATTCTCTTCCCCAAAAATTTCATCACAGAGAATTTTTAAATTTGCTTGTTCGTTATCATCGATGCTTATGAAAATCACGCCATCATCTTTGAGTAAATCTCTAGCGAGTTTAAGTCGTGGCAGCATAAAGCTTAGCCAGCCGCTATGGGTTTTATCTCCGCTAGGATTGGTTAGGAAGTGTAGCACTTCGCTTTTTTCTAGCACTTTGCCATTGCTATCAAGCTTTAGTAAATCTAGCTCGACTAAGAGCTTTTGATACTCTTTGACAAAGTTATCATCATAGATAAATTTCTCGTTTTTTGTGTTGTAGGGAGGGTCGATGTAGATCATCTTTATCTTGCCATCATAGGCGGATTTTAGGAGCTTTAGGGCGTGGAGATTGTCGCCTTTGATGATGATGTTTTGTGAGTGTTTGGGGTCTAGCTCTTTTAGCTCTTTTGTGGTGGGGGTGGAGTATAGGGCGTTTGCTAGAGGTTTGCCGATGAAGCTTAGCCCATAGCCTTGCATAGAGCTAGGGCTAAAGCCTAGTGCTTGGCTTAAGGCGTCTAGGTTTAGTCGCTCTTCGCTTATGGTTTGGGGGTGGTGCTTTGCAAGATAGTCTAAAAGAGGGTTATGCTCTTTGGTGCTATCAATGATGTGGGCTTGTGTGATGTGTTGTTTGGTTAGTCTTTGCTTAGTTGGCATTGTTTTCTCCTTGTGTTAGGCACTCTAGTAGGGTCTGCTTGTTTATGCGTTTTTTGAAAATGATTTGGATATTGTCATTTTCTAGCTTTTGGCTTAGTTGGGCGAAAAATTTTTCAGCGTATTTGATCTTTTGCATTTCATTTTTTGAAATCTCGTTTTCATCATTATAGCCCTTACTCTCACAGACAAAAAAGATCTTCTTGCCATTGCTATCTTCTAAAAAGTAGGCGAAGTCTGGCTCATAGTGCTTATAAGGCGTGGGGATGCTAAGCTTAGGCAGCTTGGCAAAGACTTTTATAGTCTTAGAATCCACTTTTTCATTATCTTCTGTGATGATGGTGCGTTCTATCTTAGAGTCATAAACGATCTCTTCATAAAGATAATTATTCGCTGGCTTGCCGCTTTCATAGTAACGCCCTAGCTTGTGGCGTGGGAGAGTCCCGCTAGAAAAGATACTTTTACTCTCATTTTTAGCGGTAGAAAAATCATAGCTTATACATTGAAGTAAATTGTGGTGAATTTGGTCATTGATGATGTTTTTTAGTGTGGCGAAAGCCTTTTTAGGAGAGTTTTTAAACTTCTCTTTGTCGCATTTGGCATAAATTTGTAGCAAAAATCGTAGAGGAAGCTTGGCTTCTTTGCTAAAGTCTAGGAGTAGATTTTGCATATCTTTGGCAAAGCTTGCTTGGTAGTCTATATCGCCTAGTGTTATGGAGTCTTCTGTGATGATAATGTTTTGCTGGGCGTCGTAGCGTTTCCTCTCATAGGTGTAGCTTTCTTTTTCTATATTTGTTTTCTTAAATTCTTTGGCGGCTTGGTTTATGATGTCTTGCTCTTTAATGTCTTGGTAGGTGATCTTGGCTTTTTGGTTGATTTTCTCCCATAGCTCTTTGAAGTCTTTGGCTAAATCGGGGCGGATGGTAACTTGATCTGACTTTTTGTCGCCGTTTTCTATTTGATCGTGCTTGTTTGGGCTTTGACTTTCTTTGGCTTTGAAAAATTTTAGCACTTTATCAAAGCTCTCTCCTAAAAGCTTTTTGATTTTATCATCATCTTTGATACTCTCATAAATGGGGGCTTGTATGATGTAGGTATTATCACTCTCATCAAAGGCGATTAGCTCTAAATCTTCTAGGGTGGATAGCAAGCGAGAGGCTAGGCGTTGGTTGTTTAGAAGCGTATTAAGCTCATCTTGATTGATAGCCTTATCACTAAGGATATAGCTAGAATCTTCTATTTCTTTTTGCAAATTGCCTATGTAGTTTGACTCCTTTGCGCTTACGATGATATCAAGGTAATTAAGCCTATAAAAGCTATCATCATCAAAGTCCATAAATCTATGGGTGATCCTTTTGCCTTTGTCATTGACACATAAGCGAAGTCCCCTGCCTACTTGCTGATGTATGCTTATATCGCTACTTGAGCTTGCAAGCTTGGTAAGAGTAAAAATATTTGGACTATCCCAACCCTCTTGCAAAGCCCATACGCTAAAGATAAAACGCAAGGGCGTGTTAAGAGATAAAAGCTTTTCTTTCTCTTCTAAAATCATCTTAACCCCTGCGGCTTCTTTGTCATCTTTACTGCCTTTATCGCCGCTAAAATAGCCTTGATGCACGCGTAAATTTCCGCTTTCATCAAAGTCTTGCGCTAGATATGCTCTATAATTTTCATCTAAATCCTGTTTTAAAAGCTCCTCTCTTTTTGCCTTATAAAGCTCTTCAAAAGTGCTTTTGATAAAGGGCTTTTCGCCTCTAAAATCCGCGATATTTGGGATAAAAAATAAGCTTAAAGCCTTAATGCCCTTGGCAAAAAGCCTTTGCTCTTTTTCAAAATGCAAATCAATAGCCTTGCCTAAAAGGGCGGTAAGCTCATCTTCATCTAAATGATAGCTTTCGCCCTTTTTGTCTAGGATTGATTGATCGCTAAAGTAGGCTTTGTCTTTTTCTACCTTGAGTAAGGTCGCACCATTGAGCTGACTAAAGCTTTCATTAAGTCTTAGCTCTTGCTCTTTTTCTATGCCGCTTTGTGTGTAGGAGAAAATGGCTTTTTTGCCTTTGTAGGACTTTAGGAAAATTTGCGTGGAGCTTGAGCCTATAGTATGGACTTTGACTTGCTTGACAAGATATGCTCTAAATGCAGAGATAGAATCAAGGCAGTAGATCATATTGCTAAGTGCAAATTCTTTGTCATTTGGCTTTTTGCCCTCTTTGGGGAAGGTCGCACCAAAGCGAAAGTAAAGAGAATTAAGCTTAGAAAAGTAGCGATTAAACGCTTCGCCCTTTAGCAAATGTGGCTCATCGAGGATGGCGATGGGTTTGCGCGCGGCTATGTTTTCAAAAATGCTTTGTGGCACTTGGAATAATTGTTGCGGATTGGCATTTTCATTTGTTTTGTTGAGGATATTGCTTTGTTTATCAATGGCACTATTTGTCAAAATAAGCACAGATAGCTCGTCTTGATTTTCAACATAACGATTAGTAATGGCACTTTTGCTAGTAGAGTCATACACTCTTAAATATTGTTGATACTCGCTATAAAAGTAGTCTTTTGTAAGCTTGATATTTTGCTTGACTGATTCTAAAATCGCCTTTCTTGGCACGAAGATGATGAATTTATTTTGCTTAAAATGCTTGTTAAGCTCAAAGATGAGATTAAGATAAGTGAAAGTTTTGCCCGTGCCTGTTTCCATTAAAATATCTAAATTTAGCTTCTCGCTGATGGTCTGCACGGGCATGGGGGTGTGCTTGTAAAATTTTTTCAAGCACTCTTTTAGATTATCTTGCTTTTTAAAATCAAAATTTGCCAAAAGGCTTGTGATGTTGTCAATGCAGCTTTGCTGGTAATCTTGCTTTTCAAAGATCATTATTTTTCCCACTTAAATATTTTAAATATTGTATCTTTTTTGATTAAATTTAAAAGCATATCTTCAATCCTTAACGATAGAAATATTTTCGATTGAAACGATTTTGCTAATATTTTTTTCATCATTTAAACCTTGTGCGGTATCTATAAAACGCACATAGGCGAATTTGCTATCTCTAAAAATAAGCTCACCGATGACAAATTTTTGCTTATCTTTAAGATAAATTTCTACCCTCTTCGCACTTAAGCCTTTTGTTTTTAAAAAGCGTTCAAAGCCTGTTTTAAAAAGATTTGGAAATAAAATCGCCATATAAACTAAAAGCACTAATCCCACAAATACCGCAATAAAAAAATTCTTAAAATTCTGCCTTTCATAAAAACACAAACAAGCACCGATAAAAAGAAAATAAATACAAGCTATAAAGCCGCAAAACGCTAACCAGTGGAGGTTGATTTCGTCAAATTTTTCATTTAAAACCCCAAGAAAACTTAAAAATACAATCAAAGCACCAGACAAACTCGATGAAAACAAAAAGTCATTTTTCTTTTTTTTATAAAAAATGTAATGTGCCACTAAATTAAAAGGCAAAGCTAAAAACGCAAAAACTAAAAGATACACAAAAGCGAAAAGAAAAAGCCATAAATTATCAAAAGAAAGCAACTCAAAAGAAAAAAATTCATTCATTCTCATATAAGTGATAACGAAAATAAACAAACATAAAGCGCAAAAACTTAATGTAAAAGTGATGATGAATTTGAAATATTTCGGCGTGAAAGCGGTGAGTTTAAAAAAGTCTTTTTTCATCATTAAACCTTGTGAAAATTTTAAAAGCTTATTTTACACAAAGAAAACTAAAAAGCAATTCATTTAAAAAAAATTTGCTAAAATCTCGTTTTTGAAAGGCTTTTAATGAAAGAAATTTTAATCACAAATGATGACGGATTCGAAAGTGAGGGGCTTAAAAAGCTTGTTAAAATGCTTAAAAAAGAATTTAAAGCAAAAATCACAGTAGTCGCTCCAGCGACTGAAAAATCCGCCTGTTCACACTCTATCACCCTAACCAAACCCTTGCGTTTTGTCAAGGTAGGCAAACGCTTTTACAAACTTGATGACGGCACACCAGCAGACTGCGTATATCTAGCCTTAGCCACACTTTATAAAAATAGGCTTCCCGATCTTGTCATAAGTGGGATAAATATGGGGGCAAATGTGGGAGAGGATATTACTTATTCAGGCACTTGTGCGGGGGCTATGGAGGCGGTTTTACAAGGAATTCCCGCTCTTGCACTTTCGCAGTTTTACAAAACAAACGAAAAAGAACTTAATTTCAAAAACGCCCTAAACATCACAAAAGAACTCGTTGCAAAAATCTTTAATCAAGGCTTTCCGCTTGATAAAAAAGAGTTTTTAAATGTCAATTTCCCAAGCCCTAAAAGCAAATTTAAGGGCATTAAAATTTGTAAAGCAGGCAAGAGGGTTTATAATTTCAAAGCCCACGCCAATACTAATCCAAGAGGCGTGGAATATTTTTGGTTAGCAAGTGTGAATTTAGATTTTGAGGATGAAAAAAATTCAGATATCGCTCTTTTAAAGCAAGGCTATGCGACCATAACGCCCATAATGCTGGATCTTACCGCTTATAAAAAAATGCAAAATCTTAAAAAATGGCTAAAGGACTAAAATGCGATACACAAGAGTAAAATGGCTTGTTGGCGATGAAAATTATGAAAAGATTTCTAGGACGAGAGTGCTTATTTTTGGGCTAGGGGGAGTGGGTGGAATTTGCACGGACGCGCTTTTTCGCACAGGCTTTACAAAGCTAACCCTCATAGACGCAGATAGCTTTGAAATCACAAATCAAAACCGCCAACTTCACAGCGAGCACATAGGCGAAAATAAGGCAGAAGTTTTTGCAAAAATTTATAAAGTAAAAGGCGTGGTGGCTAAAGTCGATGAAGAATTTTTAAGCACATTTGACTTAAGCAAATTTGATTTAATCATCGATGCCATTGATGACATCCCCGCAAAGGTAGCCCTAGCCGGGCGCGTGGATTTTAGCCGTCAAATTTTCATCTCAAGCACGGGCGGGGCGCGCAAACTTGACCCCACGCGCATCAAAACGGCTAGCATCTTCAAAACGCACGGCGATGCCCTAGCGAAAAAATTCCGCTATGAGCTTAGAAAGGCGGGCTTTAGGGGAGATTTTGAAGTGGTGTTTTCTAACGAAGAGGCAAAATGTAAAAATTTAGGTTCTTTTATGGGAGTAACGGCGTCTTTTGGTTTGGCTTTGGCAAGTTTAGCCTTAAAAAAGGTGTTAAATACGGACAAATTTTAACTCATTTCGTTTAAAAAACGCTTTTTTAGTAAATCTTAAAACTTTTTTTGTTTTAATAAGGCTTTATTTTAAATTTAAGGTTTATAAATGGGTTCTAAATTCTCAAAAATAGGCTTTGTTTTAGCCGTAGCTGGCTCTGCTGTGGGGCTTGGAAATGCGTGGAAATTTCCTACCTTAGTCGGTCAAAATGGAGGCTCTGCTTTCGTGCTTTTATATTTAGTGCTTACTTTGGGAGTTGCTTTTGTGGTCTTCTTAGCTGAACTTAGCATAGGAAAATTAAGCGAAAAAGACCCTGTCAATGGCTATAAAGCTCTCGCTCCTAATAATAAAAAAATATGGTCTATGGCTGGTTTTACTATGCTTGGAGCGATTTTAATTGTCTCATTTTATAGTCTTGTGATAGGCTGGGTTGTTAAATATATGTATTTTAGCGCCACAGGGAATTTAAGTCAAACTTTAGAAGAAAGCGAAAAGCAGTTTAATCAACTTTTACATTATGATTTTATAGGTCAATTTGTCTGCTTTAGCATTATTTTTCTCATTGTTTTTTATGTGGTTTCAAAAGGCGTTAAAAATGGGATTGAAAAGCTTAATGTATGGATGATGCCGACCTTATTTATCTTACTTATCTTAATGCTTTTTTACGCTTTAAGTCATACAAATGGTTTTAGTGAAGCTTTGCAATTTCTTTTCGTGCCTGATTTTTCAAAAATCACAGGCTCTTCTATTTTAGAAGCCTTAGCCCTTGCCTTTTTTAGCCTTTCTTTAGGTGTGGGGACGATTATTACCTACTCCGCTTCTTTACCTGATCGCACAAATTTCATCACAAGCACACTTAATATTATATTTATCAATGTGCTTATTGGGCTTATGATGGGACTTATTGTCTTTACCTTTATCTTTGAATTTGGAGCAAACCCTAACCAAGCAGGACCGGGACTTATATTCATCTCTCTTACAACGCTTTTTGCTAAACTTGGTGTTGTAGGATACATACTTGGAGCGACCTTTTTCTTATCTTTGATTTTTGCGGGGATTACCTCTGCTATTTCTATGATAGAGCCTTTTGCTTTTTATCTTATTAATAGCTTTAATATGAGCCGTAAAAAAGCTTTAATTTTCATCGGCATTATTGTTTATATTTTAGGAAATTTGTGTATTTTATCAAGTTTGAGTGCGACTGCATTTATGATTTATGATATGAGCTTTTTTGATGTGCTTGATTATATTTCTGGTAAAATTATTATGCCTTTGGGTGGAATTTTAGCAGCGATTTTTGTGGGCTTTGTTATGAAAAGAAAAGCTTTAGAAATCTTATTTGAGCCTTATATGAGCGGAGTATTTTTTAAAGTGTGGTATTTCTTTTTAAGATTTATCGCACCTTTAGCTATCATTATCATCGCCGTCAATGCTTTTTAATGAAAAATACTATGAAATTCCTAGTATTAAAAATTAAATTGTAAAATTCTTGTAAATTTGAATTTTGAAGGACGATTATGGCAAAAAAATTCATAGATGTGATGGATACAAGCTTTAGAGACGGCTTTCAGTCCGTTTATGGGGCAAGGGTTTTAATGGACGATTTTATCCCAGCCCTTGAAGCGGCAAAAGAGGCGGGGATTAGACATTTTGAATTTGGTGGCGGAGCGCGTTTTCAAAGTCTTTATTTTTATCTTAACGAAGATGCTTTTTTGATGATGGATAAATTCCGCAAAATCGTGGGAGAAGAAGCAAATTTACAAACCCTTTCAAGAGGGGTTAATACCGTAACCCTAGACACAGGAAGTCGTGAGCTTATCGACCTACACGCGAAGCTTTTTGCCAAACACGGAACAACAACCATAAGAAATTTTGACGCACTCAATGATGTGAATAATCTTAAATTCAGTGGAGAGTGTATCACAAAGCACGGCTTAAAGCACGAGATAGTCATCACGCTTATGGATTTACCGCCGAATTGTTCTGGCGCACACGATGTGCCTTTTTATGAAAAAATTCTAAGAGAAATTTTGAGTGCTGAAATTCCTTTCTCAAGCCTTTGTTTTAAGGATGCAAGTGGCACTTCAAATCCTGAAAAAATTTATCAAACTATCAAAATGGCAAGAAGCATTTTGCCAAGCCAAACCCACATAAGACTTCACACCCACGAGAGTGCTGGCGTTAGTATAGCGTGCTATTTAGCAGCTTTAGAAGCAGGTGCAGATGGGATAGATTTAGCCGCTTCGCCTGTAAGTGGTGGCACTTCTCAACCTGATATTTTGACAATGATGCACGCTATTAAAGGAAAAAATTATGATTTGGGCTTAGATTTAGAAAAGATTTTAAAGTATGAAGAAGTGTTTAAGGAGTGTATGGCGGATTATTTTTTACCACCAGAATCGACTATGGTAAGCCCTCTCATACCATTTTCTCCTATGCCCGGAGGGGCTTTAACGGCAAATACTCAAATGATGAGAGATAACAATATCTTAGATAAATTCCCAGAAGTAATTAAAGCTATGCGTGAAGTCGTAGAAAAGGGAGGTTACGGCACTTCAGTAACGCCTGTTTCGCAATTTTATTTCCAACAAGCTTTTAATAATGTGATGTTTGGAAAATGGAAAAAAATAGCCGATGGGTATGGAAAAATGGTTTTAGGCTATTTTGGAAAAACCCCTGTCGCACCTGATGAAGCTATCGTTAAACTAGCCGCAGAACAACTCAATTTAGAACCTACTACGGAATTAGCCATAGATTTAGCCGATAAAGATGAAAGCAAAAGTCTAGCCTACATCAAAACTCTTTTAGAAAAAGAGGGCTTAGAAACAAGTGAGGAAAATCTTTTCATCGCTGGAGCTTGTAAGGAAAAAGGTATAGCCTTTTTAAAAGGCGAAGCTAAGGTCAATGTCCGCAAACTTAGCACTATGCCAAAGCCCATAAGTGCTGAAGAAAACAAATTTACCGTCTCTGTCAATGGTAACAAATATCATGTCGAGCTTCACGCAGGATTTGATAAAGATGTCAATGTTAAAAATGTCCAAAAAATTCCGCACAATGAAAGCGTAAGTGAAAATGCTATTCAAGCCGGAATTTCAGGCAATGTCTTTAAAATTCTCATTAAAGAAAATGATGAGATTAAAAAGGGGCAAACCATAATGATTTTAGAAGCTATGAAAATGGAAATAGAAGTGCAAGCCCAAAAAGATGGCATTATAGAGCAAATTTGTGTGGGGGTGGGCGATGCGGTAAGTGAGAGTGATGCTCTTGCTATTTATAAAGAATAAAGGAAAAACAATGAAAAATATAGAAAATTTAGGCTTAGAAAATGTCAAAGAAGTGTTTTATAATCTAAGCTATGAAGAGCTTTTTAAGCACGAAATGCAAAATCAAGAGGGCGAATGCACTCAAAATGGAACTTTTAGTGTTGATACAGGAATTTTCACAGGTAGAAGTCCTAAGGATAAATATTTTGTCAAGCAAGACCCTTCGCAAAAATATCTTGCTTGGGGCAAGATCAATCAGCCCATTAGCAAAGAGCTTTTTGACAAGCTTTTAACTAAGGCTCAAAAAACACTAAGTGGGAAAAATATCTACATTCAAGATGCTTATTGTGGGGCAAGCTTACAGAGTCGTAAGGCGGTGCGTTTTGTAACAGAAATTGCGTGGCAAGCCCATTTTGTCAAAAATATGTTTATAAGACCCGAGCAAGAAGAATTGGCAAATTTTAAGCCCGATTTTATCGTTTATAATGCTTGCAAATGCGTTAATGATGATTATAAAAAAGACGGATTAAATTCAGAAGTTTTTGTGATTTTTAATATAGAAGAAAATGTCGCCGTAATTGGAGGCACTTGGTATGGTGGTGAGATGAAAAAGGGAATTTTTTCTATGATGAATTATTGGCTACCTTTAGAAAATAAACTTTCGATGCATTGCAGTGCTAATGTCGGCGAAAAGGGCGATGTGGCTTTATTTTTCGGCTTAAGTGGGACAGGTAAAACAACCCTTTCAACAGACCCTAAACGCAAACTTATTGGCGATGATGAGCACGGCTGGGACGATGAGGGCGTGTTTAATTTTGAGGGTGGTTGTTATGCTAAAACCATCAATTTAGACCCTAATAACGAGCCTGAAATTTACGCAGCCATTAAGAAAAATGCCCTTTTAGAAAATGTCGTTTTAAGGGCAGATAAAAGTGTCGATTATAATGATGCTTCTAAGACTGAAAATACAAGAGTTTCTTATCCTATTGAGCATATTATTAATCACGAGCCAAGCCTAAAAGCTGGACATCCACAAAACATCATCTTTTTAAGTGCCGATGCTTTTGGAGTTTTACCTCCCGTTAGCAAATTAAGTCCCGAGCAAGCGATGTATTATTTTTTAAGTGGTTACACGGCTAAAGTTGCAGGAACTGAACGCGGCATCACAGAGCCTCAAGCAACTTTTTCAGCGTGTTTTGGTGAGCCTTTTATGCCTTTACATCCTACGATTTACGCGCGTTTGTTGGGTGAGAAAATTCAAAAACATCAAGTTAATGTCTATCTTGTCAATACAGGCTGGAGTGGCGGAAGCTATGGGGTGGGAAAGAGAATGAGCATTAAGGCGACTAGGGCTTGCATTAATGCGATTTTAAGTGGCAGTATAGAACAATGTGAATTTGAAAATTTAGAGATTTTCAATCTTGCCGTGCCAAAATCCTTAGAAGGTGTAGAAACAAAACTTTTAAATCCTATCAATACTTGGGAAGATCAAAACGCTTATCTAAGCACACGCGATAAACTAGCTAAAATGTTTATAGAAAATTTCAAGCGTTATGAAGATGTCAAAGAAGGCGTTGAATTTAGCAAATTTGGACCTGAACTTTTATGAAAAATCAAATGTGGTCTGGGCGTTTTAGCACTGCTAGCGATACGCTTTTAAAGGAATTTAATGCTAGCTTAAATGTCGATAAAGAGCTTTTCAAGCAAGATATAAGAGGTTCCATAGCACACGCAACTATGCTTGAGAGTTGTGGAATTTTAAAAAAAGACGAGCTTGATGCTATTTTAAAAGGCTTAAAACAGATAGAAAGCGAAATTCAAAATAACGATTTTATTTTTAACATTGACGATGAAGATATTCATATGGCTGTGGAAAAACGCTTAAGTGAAATTATAGGCAAAGAAATAGGCGGCAAACTTCACACGGCAAGAAGTAGAAACGATCAAGTTGCGACAGACTTTAAACTCTTTGTCAAAGAAAAAACAGGGGAACTTATGCTTTTACTTAAAGAGCTCATCATAACTCTCATCGCACACGCTAAAAAACATAAAGAAAGCATTATGCCTTCTTTTACACATCTTCAACACGCCCAGCCTATAAGCTTTTCTTTTTGGATTTTAAGCTATGCTTTTATGTTTAAAAGAGATATTTTAAGGCTTGAAAATGCCCTTGAATTAGTCGATGAATGTCCGCTTGGAAGTTGTGCTTGTGCGGGGACTAGCTATCCTACAAATAGAGCTTTAAGTGCTAAAATGCTTGGCTTTAAAAATCCTATGCAAAATGCTATGGACGGGGTGAGTGATAGGGACTTTGCTCTAGATTTACTTTATAATATCAGTGTGATTTTTACTCATACTTCAAGACTTTGCGAGGAGCTTATTCTTTTTTCAAGTGCGGAATTTAATTTTATCTCTATAAGCGATAGTTTTTCTACGGGAAGCTCCATTATGCCTCAAAAGAAAAATCCTGATGTATGTGAGCTTATACGCGGTAAAACAGGACGCGTGTATGGAAATTTAATCGCCCTTTTTACCACGATGAAAGCTTTGCCCCTAGCTTATAATAAAGATATGCAAGAAGATAAAGAAGGCGTTTTTGATAGCGTTAAAACAGCTCAAAATTCACTCATTATCCTCAATGCTATGCTTAAAGAAATTAAAATCAAAAAAGAAAATATGCTTAAAGCTTGTAAAAATGGTCATTTGTTAGCGACTGATTTAGCAGATTATTTAGTGAGAAAGAAAAATATCCCTTTTAGAGAGGCACATTTTATCGTGGGTAAGGTTGTCGCTTATGCCGAAAATGAGGGCATTGATCTTAGCGAAATTTCAAATTTGGCTCAAATTGATAGCATTTTTGACGAAGAAGCGATGCAAATTTTAGACTTTAAACACTCGCTCAACGCTAAACAAAGTCAAGGCTCAAGCTCCATTTCAAGCGTAGAGAAACAAATTCAAAATTTAGAAGATTTTTTAAAGGCAAAAAGCCTTTAAAAAAGTGTTGAAGTTTTGCTAGTTTTTTCAAAACCGCTTAAAATGTGAAAATGCAAATGAAAAACTTCTTGACCGCTATTTTTACCGCAATTACTCACTAGACGGTAGCCTCTTTTATCTAAGCCCAAAAGCACGGCTAATTCTTGAATAAAACGCGTCATTTTAGCCATAAGCTCGGGCTCAAATTCTTGAAAATCCCTAAAATGCTTTTTAGGGATTACTAAAATATGAATAGGTGCTCGTGGATTGATATCCTCAAAAGCGAGAAAATCATTATCCTCTAGGACTTTATTACAAGGCACCTTACCTTCAACAATAAGTTCAAAAACACTCTTTTCTCGCATATAAACTCCTTATTTAATATAACCAGCGACTAAAACTAAAAGATAGCCAAACACACAAGAGCTAGAAACGCCGATAAGCCCCGGTATAATAAAGCTATGGTTAATAACAAATTTGCCTATTCTAGTTGTCCCTGAGCGGTCAAATTGTATGGTTGCCAAATCGCTTGGATAAGTTGGTAAAATATAATAACCATAACAAGCAGCCGCAAAGGCGACAATAATACCAGGCTCCACGCCAATACCTAAAGCCAAAGGCACAAAAGCAGCGATTGCCGCAGCTTGAGAATTAACAAATTTAGAGATTAATAAAAGCATAATTGCATAAGTCCAAGAATGCTCTTTTACCACATCGCCAAGTGCAGCCTTCATCATCGGCGTATGCACGGCAAACATAGTATCCGCCATCCAAGAAATTCCAAATACCGCCACAAGCGCTATCATACCCGATTTAAAAATTTCATTTGACGCAATTTTCTTCGCCTCTGTTTTAGTAAAGATGATAATCAAAGAACCGGCAATTAGCATAAACATTTGAATCACGGCAACCATTGAAAGCGTGTCAAGCTTAGGATTACCCAAAGCGTCTGTTTGTGGGACGCCATTTTTTACCACTTGACCCCAATTTGGTCTTAGATTATCAAACACGCCAAGCAAAGCCACTAAAGCAATAGCACCTAAAAAGATCCACATCGCTACCCACTGGCTGTTAGCAAGTTTAACGCCTAATAGGGTTTTGCTATCTCCATAGACATATTGTTTAAATTCAGGGTCTTTAAGTTTGTTTTGAAATTCCTCATCTTTATCCAAATCCTTACCCCTAAACCAAGAAAAAATTCCTATACACAAAACTCCAGCTAAGGTGCTAGGGATAGTGATTTGAAGAAGATTGATATAGCCATCAAAGCCGGCTAGTTTATTGTCCGCATTTAAAAGCAAGGCAGTTAAACTCACAACCGCTACACTCACAGGCGAAGCAATAATACCCATTTGAGAACTTATAGAAGCAGCTGCCATAGGGCGTTCTGGGCGAATTCCATTTTTAATAGCAATGTCATAAATAATAGGCATTATAGTATAAACGACATGTCCCGTTCCGCAAAGTATGGTTAAAAAGCAAGTTACAAAAGGTGCTAAAATCGTTAGGAATTTAGGATTACGCCTTAAAATGCGTTCGGCAATTTGAAGCATAACATCAAGTCCGCCACTTGCTTGCAAAGTTGCACTTGCTACAACTACGGCTAAAATGGTTAGCATTACATCAATGGCAGGTTTCCCTGGCTTTATATGAAAAGCAAAAACTAGCATTAAAATGCCTATACCACCGAGCAAACCAAGAGCGATGCCGCCTTTTTTTGCTCCGTAAAATAGACAAATCAATACAACGATGATTTGTATGAGAAACTGAGTGCTCTCATTAAGACTTGTTAAAAAGTCCATAAAAACTCCTTTTAATGAAATAAACTTTTAATTATATCTAAATTTTTATTAAATATCATCTTTTAATCTTAAGCTAAGCTGATAAAACATCAAAGAGTGATAAGACTTTGCGAATTTTTTATGATAATCATCAAGCTCAAAAGCCTCATTTGTATCTTTTAAGGTGGTATTATTTTCATAAAAATAACCCTTAGTATTTTCTAAAGGATACACGCCAAAATTATCCGCCCAAACGACTTCATTAAAAGCAAATTCAAGTTTTTCATCGCTAGGAGCGGCTAATAAATTTCGACCACCTAAACTATAATAAGTCGTCTCGCTTAAACTTAACTCATAAAGCGTAGGAAAAATGTCCTTGTGAGAGGCAAGGCGGTATTTATCATAATAAAGATTTTTTTGATAATTTTGAGGCACATAAAGATAAAATGGAACACTATAAGCAAAGGCTTTTTCTTTCTCAAAGTCTATTTTCATATCTCTTACTCTGTGGTCTCCAGTAGCGGCGATGATGATTTTATCTTTTAAATCACTTGCTTTTATTTTACTTACAAATTTGCCAAATTCACTATTAGCGTAAGCATAATTATTAAGATTTTCATAGGTATTTTTAGGAAGTTTTTCATTAATTTTTCCGCTTAAATTTGCCTTAGAAATGCTTTCATAAACTTTAGGGTAAGGAGGGTGATTACTCGTGCTAAGGGCGATGATAAGCAGAGGTTTTTCTGCCCCTTTAAAAAGCTCATAAGCCTTATAATACATATACTCATCTAAAATTCCATAAGCTGTTTTTTGGGCGTTTGGATAGTCTTTAAGAAGACTGATAGCGTCAATGACTTCAATATCTTGCTTTTCTAAAAAGGCACCAAATTCATACCAAGTTCTATTCCCTGAAGTAAGAAAAATGACCTCATAGCCCTGCTTTGTAAAAGGCTCGGTTGGATTTTGCGTTAAATTTGTTTTAAAATATTTGCTTTTTGTTAAAATGATAGGACTATTAAAATAGAGATAAAAAAATGATGGTGCAGTCCAATTTCCACTGCTTAAAAAACGCTCAAAAACAAAATCCTCCTTAAAATGCTTCTCAAGCTCTCCTAAAAGATTAAGCTCTAAGCTATGAAATTCTAAAGCATTATTCGCAAAACTTTCCATAAGATTAACAAAAATATGCGGTTTATTTTGGGGATTATAAGGCGTTGTGGCAAAAAGAGAAAAAAGTTCTTTTTGTAAAACTTGCCCCTCTTCCTCGCTAATATAAGGAAGTTCTTGAAGCTCTTTTGAGGCTTTTCTTGCCCAAGAAAAAGCCATAATAGGATTAAGTGCGATATCGTTAATCACCTCCAAATTTGCAAAGCGATAATTTCTTTCGTTCATAAAAACATGATGATTAACTCCTCTTAAAGCTATAATGTAAATACCTATTAAAAGCAAATTAACAAAAATAAAACTTATAGGTTTTAATTTTAGGGGTTTAAAAGGGCTTTTAAGAATTCGATTATTAAGTAAAAAGCAAAAAATACTTATCAAAATCAAAGCAAAAATTCCACTAAAAAGCGGATAATCCTTATAAATGATGCTAAAAATTGTTCCTAAATTCTCATTTAAAACACTAAAGATAAAAAGATCAATCTTGCTTTTATACATTTCATAATAATAATACTTAATAAAAGAAAAAGCCACACAAAGCAAAGCTATCAAAGCGATATAAAATGAAGAAAAGATGGAGTAAAATTTAACAATTTGAACCCTTACCCCCCCCCCCCCCTTAATTTTTAATAATGGGGCAAAATAGCTCAAAAATCCGCACAAAAGTAAGGGTAAAAACGCCGCACTTAAAAAACGCACATCGTGATAGCTTCCAAAAAGATACATTTTTAAAAGTTCTATTTTATCGGCACTTTGTGGGATAAAAGCAAGATGCATTAAAACACGCGTAAGATTAGAAATGACAATAAAAATTGCACTAAAAATAAGAATTTGAAGTAAAACTTTTCTCATTTGCTTTCCTCATAATGAAAATAAGATTCGCAGTATAGCAAAAAACTAAATTACAAATCCTTAAGCTTTTTAATCTCATCTCTTAAAGCTGCAGCCTTCTCAAATTCCAAATTTTTAGCCGCTTCAAGCATTTCTTTACGCAGTTCTTTTACTATTTTTGCTCTTTCACTTGCTGGCATTTTTTCTAGCTTCGCACTTTTTCGGTAAATCTCACCCATATCTTCATTTTTAAGACTTTGTTCTAAATTTCTTTTGACTGAAGTGGGGGTGATTTTATGCTTTTTATTGTATTCTTCTTGAAGTTTTCTACGCTCATTTGTAATATCCATTGCCTCTTGCATTGATTTTGTGATTTTTTGACAAAAAAGCAAAACCTTACCATTAACATTTCTAGCAGCTCTTCCCATCGTCTGTATCAGGCTTGTGGTGCTACGCAAAAAGCCCTCTTTATCCGCATCCATTACAGCTATAAGTGAAACTTCGGGCAGGTCAAGCCCCTCTCTTAGTAAATTAATGCCTATAAGCATATCAAATTCCCCGCTCCTAAGCCCACGGATAAGCTCATTACGCTCAATCGCATCAATGTCTGAGTGCATATATTTGACCCTAAGCCCAAGCTCTAAATAATAGCGACTTAGCTCTTCAGCTAACTTTTTTGTAAGCACCGTAACTAAAATTCGCTCATTTCTTGCTATGACTTTTTTAGCTTCATCATAAAGAATTTCCACTTGATTACCACTATCTTTTAACTCAATGATAGGGTCAAGCAAACCCGTAGGACGCATAATTTGATGAAAGATATTTTTCCCACTTAGCTCAAGCTCTAAAGGTGCTGGAGTGGCAGAGACGAAAAGAAATTGACAATTTTTGTGAATAAATTCATCAAACATTAAGGGACGATTATCAAGGGCGGAGGGCAAACGAAAGCCATAATCAACCAAAGTTTGCTTTCTACTTCTATCCCCAGCAAACATTCCACGAAACTGGGGTAAAGACACATGACTTTCATCAACGATGACTAAAAAAGGGCGTTTTTTAATCGCATAATAATCAAAAAGCGTGTAAGGAGTTTGTCCTTCTTTAAGTCCTGTTAAATGTCTTGCGTAATTTTCCACGCCCTTACACATACCCGTGCTTTGCAACATTTCAAGGTCAAATTCCACCCTTTGCTTAAGGCGTTGATACTCCACAAGCTTGTTTTCATTTTCAAAATAAGCAAGGCGAGAATTTAGCTCTTCTTTTATCTCTTTTATCGCCTCTTTAAGTCTTGCCTCACCTACGCTAAATTGACTTGTAGGATATAAAATAAAGCGTTTTAAATCTTTTGTTTTTTTATTCTCTAAAACATTATAATGATAAATTCTCTCCAAATCATCGCCAAAAAACTCAAGCCTTACCACCTCATCCTCATAATAAGCAGGGTAAATATCGACTATATCACCATTAACACGAAAATCTGCCCTATCAAAAAAATTATCATTGCGTTTATAGCCCATATCTACAAGCTTTTTAAGCAAATCTTTTTGAGAAATTTGCATATTTTCCTCAAAAATCAAAACCATCCCCTCATATTCACTAGGATTTCCTAAGCCATAATTTGCCGAAACAGAAGCGATACAAACTACATCTTCATAGCTTAAAAGCGAAGCTGTGGCACTTAGCCTTAAACGCTCTAAGTCTTCATTAGTCGAGCTATCTTTTTCGATAAAAACATCAGTGCGTGGGATATAAGCTTCTGGCTGATAATAATCATAATAAGAGATGAAATATTCTATATGATTGTGTGGGAAAAAACTTTTAAATTCGCTATAAAGTTGAGCGCAAAGGCTTTTATTATGACTCATAATTAAAGTAGGCATAGCAAGTTCTTTAATCACATTTGCCATTGTAAAGGTCTTACCACTACCCGTAACGCCGAGTAAGGTTTGATATTTATGCCCAGCTTTAATACTTTTAATTATACCTTCAATCGCTTCTTTTTGGTCAAAACTTGGCTTAAATTCGCTTTGCAGTTGAAACATCTCACACCCTAAAAATAAAGCAAAATTGTAGAAAAAAAAACTAAAATAAAAATAAATCATTAAATTTAATTTGCTAAAATGGCAAAATCATTTAAAATTACAAGAAGGCAAAATTATGTTTGATGAAAAAATTATTAACACAATGACAGACAAGGTTAATGAATTAATCGAAAAATACAACGAAGTCTGTGAAATCAATGAAAATTTAAGAAATGAACTCGTAAGCGTCAAGGCACAAAATGAAGCCAAAAGTAATCAAATTCTACGCCTAGAAGAAGAGCTTAAATCTCGCAATATAGAAAGCGAAGATATTTATAAAAAAATAGAGGCTGTTCTTGGCAAATAATCTCAAACAAGTTATCATCAACATTTCCGCAAAGGATTTTGTTATTAAATGCAGTGATGAATTTGCGGATTTTTTAGAAGATGATATTGCCCTACTTTCCAATGGCACAAAGAAAATGGAACTTAAAAGTTTTGTTGATGCCTTTGTAAAAAAAAGCTATCAAAACTATACTTTGCAAAAAAAATTGCAAAAACTCATCAAAACAATGAATGAAAATTTAAACACCACTCCCTTGAAAAATGAGCCTTAAAAAAGCCTTTAGTCTCCTCGAGCTTGTTTTTGTCATCATTATCATCGCCATTTTAACAGGAATCGCTCTGCCCTACCTCAACCAAAATAAAGAAGAAGCTAAACTTTTAAAACTTAAAATGGACTATGAAATGCTAAATTCTGCTCTAAGCTTAATGCGAAATGAGGCGGATTTGAAAAATTTAAGCTATATCAATGAACTAGACAAGGCACAAATTTTAAAAGAAAATGAAAGTTTGTTTTATTGTCAAAACTGCTCTTTTAGTCTTTTAAGTAGCCCTATTTACTCTAGCAAAACAGGCTGGATAAAAAGTGGGATTAATCAATACCGCTTTTTTCTCAACCCTCAAAAAAGTGTGGAATTTATCTATGAAAATGGGCTTTTAAAATGCCTTAAAAATTGCAAAGAGCTTTTATGAAATACTATGAATTAGCCATTAAGGGCTTATATTTAGATAATCTTATCTTTCAAAGTGAAAGTGAAATTTCTCCTTTAAGTGAGGTTATTGTTGATTTAAAAACGCGTAAAAATTGCAAAGCTATAGTGCTAAAACAATGCGAAAAACCAAACTTTACCACAAAAGACATTAAAGAAATCACGCCCCTTAGTTTAAGCAAAGAGCAATTTATCTTAGCGGAGTTTATAAGCCATTACCACTCTTCTAAACTCGGCTTCACTCTTTCTCTTTTTGAAAGCTCAAAACCCTACCAATGCGAAATTTTTAAAGCCAAAGACTCCCCTACCCTAAGCCCGAAACAACAAGAAGCCTTAAATTTCTTAAAAACACAACAATCCGCCCTACTTTTTGCAGATACAGGGAGTGGCAAAACAGAAATTTACATCACTCTCATCAAAGAGAGTTTAGAAAAAGGGCGTCAAGTGTTACTTTTAATGCCAGAAATTTCACTCACTCCGCAAATGCAAAAACGCCTTAGTCTTTATTTTGGTGAAGATTTTTTTATGTGGCATTCTAAAATTTCTAAGAAAAAAAAGAAGGAAAGCCTTGAAAAATTTAATGAAGGTAAAGTTCTTTTAGTCGCTGGGGCGCGTTCGGCTCTTTTTTTACCTTTTAGAAATTTAGGGCTTATAATCGTTGATGAAGAGCACGATAATTCTTATAAGGCTTCTAATAAGCCTTATTATAATGCAAGAGATTTGGCTCTTTTTTTGGGAGCAAAATTAAATATTAATGTCGTTCTAGGCTCTGCTACACCGAGCCTTACAAGCTTTTATAAACAAAAACATTTTAGATTAAAAGGCACATTTTTTGAAAGTAAAAAGCACTTTTTGTATGATGAAAATGATTTAGCTCTCACACCTATGCTTTTAAATGAGCTTGAAAAAAGTTTAAACAATCACAAACAAGCCATAATCTTTTTACCTAACCGCGCAAATTTTAGGCAAATTCTTTGTAAAGATTGTGGTTCTAGCATAAGGTGTCCTTTTTGCTCCATAGCGATGAGTTTGCATAAAAAGAAAAAAATGCTTAAATGTCATTATTGTAATTTTAGCACCATCATCAATTTCTCCTGCCCAAACTGCAATGGCACTATGTTAGAAGCTAAAAAAATGGGCACAAGCGAGCTATGTGAGCTTTTACAAAATACTTTTAGCGAAGCAAAAATAGCCAAATTTGATAGAGATGAAATTACAAGCGTTAAAAAACTCAACGCCCTTTTAAAAGACTTTAATGACCATCAAATCGACATCTTAGTCGGCACTTCTATGCTTGCGAAGGGACACGATTATCATAGTGTGGATTTAAGCGTCATTATGGGCTTAGATGAATTTTTAATGCGACCTAGCTTTAGAGCGAGCGAAGAGTGTTTGGCTTTAGCGATGCAAGTGGCTGGAAGAGCTGGTAGAAAGGGTGAAGCTAGGGTTTTACTTCAAAGTAAAAATAAGGCTTTTTTTGAAAGATACATTGATAATTACGATACCTTTTTGCAAGATGAACTAGAATTTAGAAAGGAGCTTTACCCACCATTTAAAAGGCTTTTAAGACTCATTATAGAAGATGAAAGCGAGACAAAAGCAAGAAGGCTTTGCGAAAGTCTCGCCTTAGAATTTAAAGAGCTTAAAAGCGTGGAGCTTGTAGGTTACGGCGCTTGTGCGATTGAAATGCTTCATCTTAAATTCCGCTTTTATATCCTTTTAAGGAGCCATACGCATAAAAATCTTATTAAAATCCAAGAATACGCTCTAAATTTTCCTACTATAAGTGCCGATATTGACCCCATAGACTTTTCCTAAAGGACCAATTTGCTTAACGAACTTTTAAATGCTCCCAAAGACGCTCCTGTTTTTTTAAGTCCTAAGCTTGAAGAAGAATTTCTCCTAAAAGCTTATATGGCAGGGCTTTTTCCTTGGACGACTAAGCCTGTTAATTGGTGGTGTCCCGATCCTAGATGTGTGCTAGAACCTTACCAAATTCATATTCAAAAAAATATGAAAAAAGCTCTAAATCTTTATGAGATAAGACTGGATTTCGATTTTTTAAGCTTAATCACACTTTGTAAAAATGCAAGAGTTAGAAGCTGGATCGATGAGGAATTTATACAAATTTATCATAATCTTTTTAAAAGAGGCTATGCACACAGCCTCGAACTTTATGAAGGAAATGAGCTTGTTGGCGGTATTTATGGACTAATTATCGGCAAAATGTTTTTTGGAGAAAGTATGGTAAGTCTTAGAAAAAACGCTTCTAAAATCGCTATGATAAAACTTTGTCAGCTTTTGGAACCTTATGATTTTTTAATCGACTGCCAAGTGCATAATAAGCACTTAGAATTTATGGGAGCAAAAAATATCAGCAGAAAAGAATTTTTAAATATACTTGATGAAAAATGCCACAATCCCAGTGGCTTTAATGCTTTTAAAGATTTGCTTACTTAAATTTTAAATCTTTATATATTTTGACTAACTAATCTTTAGTCTTATAGACTAAATTAAATTAAATAATTTTTTTTATATTATACTTGACAAAATAACACTAAATGTTATATAATACTCTTAGCAATCAAAAATAAGAGTGCTAATTTAAAGGATAAAAGCGATGAGAAGCCAAAGTAAAAGAGACTTGATACTTGAGTCCATTATTGAAGCCTATTTGTTAGATAATACGCCCATAGGTTCAAACGAACTCAATTCAAATCTTTGCATTCCCGCTTCGACAATAAGAGTTTATCTTAAAAGACTAAGTGATGAGGGCTTAATCACTCAAATTCATATCAGTAGCGGTCGCATTCCAGCTGTAAAAACAATGCAAACTTATTGGCAAAATGAGCTAAATATTAGCGAGGAATTGCAAATAAAAAATACGGATTTTTTACGCACTTTGAGTGAGGAATTTGAAATTTATTGCCTTGCTTATGAGGGGCGTGAATTGATTTTAAAAGAAATTTGTAACTTAAATGACCGCTTTATTGTTTTGGATTTTGGAGCAAATGAGTTAGCTTTAAAGTATCAAAAAGAAAGCTATGGTTTTCTTAAAAGTCTTGTAGGGCTTAATATTTTTGATATAGAAAATATAGCCATAAAAGTGCATTTTTATGAGTTGGTAAAAAAAATTTCCACTCTTAAAAAAAGTTTAACTTGTTATAGAACAAACGAAAAAAAAGCTTATCAAATTTATCAAAACGATGAATTTGTTAAGCTTTTAGACTGTGAGATTCATCACTATTTTAGTGAAAATTTGCAGTTTGAGCCTTTATTTAAAGAAGGCTTTATGGGGCTTAAAATCGATACAAATTTTTTAGGAAAACAAGCCAATCTTATCGTCGCTGGCAGTGTTTATACCAATTATAAAAAAATCCTAAAACAAATCAAGGAGGTAGCGTGAGCGAAGAAGAAAAAATAGAAGAACAAGCAAAAGAAGAGCTTGAAAACGAAACGGAAGAAAAAGACTATGAAGCAGAATACAACGCTTTAAAAGACCAATATTTAAGAGCAAATGCCGAATTTGAAAACATCAAAAAGCGTCTTGAAAAAGAAAAAATCAACGCTATGGCTTATGCAAACGAAGGTTTTGCTAAAGATTTGCTAGATGTTTTAGATGCTTTAGAAGCGGCGGTTAAAGTCGAAGCAAATGATGAAGTAAGTTTAAAAATCAAAGAAGGAGTGCAAAATACTTTAGATTTATTTTTGAAAAAGCTTGAAAAGCACGGAGTTAAAGAGATAGAGGCGGCTTGTGAGTTTGATCCAAATTTACACGAAGCTATGTTTCATATAGAAAGTGCCGAACATCAAAGCGGAGCTGTGGTGCAGGTGCTTCAAAAGGGTTATAAACTTGGTGAAAGAGTAATACGCCCTACAAAAGTTAGTGTTGCAAAATAAATTTAATTAAAAGGATAAAAAATGGCAAAAGTTATAGGTATAGATTTAGGAACGACAAATTCTTGTGTCGCTGTGTATGAGAGAGGGGAAAGTAAAGTTATCCCTAATAAAGAGGGTAAAAATACTACTCCTTCGGTCGTTGCCTTTACCGATAAAGGCGAAGTTTTAGTCGGTGATAGTGCTAAGCGTCAAGCGGTAACAAACCCTGAAAAAACAATTTATTCTATTAAAAGAATTATGGGTTTAATGATAAATGAGGACGCAGCTAAAGAAGCAAAAAATCGTCTGCCTTATCACATTACCGAAAGAAATGGGGCGTGCGCGATTGAAATCGCTGGTAAAATTTACACTCCGCAAGAAATTTCAGCTAAGGTTTTGATGAAGCTTAAAGAAGATGCAGAAGCCTTTTTAGGTGAAGCGGTGGTGGATGCGGTCATTACCGTGCCTGCGTATTTTAATGATGCTCAAAGAAAGGCAACAAAAGAAGCAGGGACAATAGCAGGGCTTAATGTGCTAAGGATTATCAACGAGCCTACCTCAGCAGCTTTAGCTTACGGGCTTGATAAAAAAGATAGTGAAAAGATTGTCGTGTATGATTTAGGTGGAGGGACTTTTGATGTTACCGTGCTTGAAACTGGGGATAATGTCGTAGAAGTTTTAGCTACAGGTGGTAATGCCTTTTTAGGGGGCGATGATTTTGATAATAAGCTCATCGACTTTTTAGCGGAGGAATTTAAAAGCGAAAATGGCATTGATTTAAAAAATGATGTGATGGCTTTACAACGCCTTAAAGAAGCGGCAGAAAACGCTAAAAAAGAACTAAGCTCGGCTAATGAAACAGAGATAAACTTACCTTTCATCACAGCAGACGCCTCAGGTCCTAAGCATTTAGTGAAAAAAATCACAAGAGCTAAATTTGAAAGTATGATAGAAAAACTCGTTAGCGAAACCATCACTAAAATTAATGAAGTCGTTAGCGATGCAGGGCTTAAAAAAGATGAAATCAAAGAAATCGTTATGGTCGGTGGCTCTACGCGTGTGCCTTTGGTGCAAGATGAAGTGAAAAAAGCCTTTGGTAAAGATTTAAATAAATCAGTCAATCCTGATGAAGTCGTAGCCATAGGAGCAGCAATTCAAGGTGCGGTTATTAAAGGCGATGTTAAAGATGTGCTTTTGCTTGATGTAACACCTCTTTCTTTAGGCATAGAAACACTTGGTGGTGTGATGACTAAAATCATCGAAAAAGGCACAACCATACCAACTAAAAAAGAACAGGTTTTCTCCACAGCAGAGGATAATCAAAATGCCGTTACCATCAATGTCTTGCAAGGTGAGAGGGAATTTAGCCGCGATAATAAAAGCTTAGGAAATTTCAATCTTGAAGGAATTCCACCGGCTCCACGCGGTATGCCTCAAATCGAAGTTACTTTTGACATTGACGCTAATGGAATTTTAACCGTTTCGGCAAAAGATAAGGCTACAGGTAAGGCGCAAGAAATTAAAATCACAGGCTCAAGTGGCTTAAGTGAAGAAGAAATTAATAATATGGTTAAAGACGCCGAACTTCACAAAGAAGAGGATAAAAAACGTAAAGAAGCGGTAGAAATGAGAAATCAAGCTGATTCTTTAGCACATCAAGTAGAAAAATCCCTTAATGAACTTGGCGAAAAAGTGGCGGAGGAAGATAAAGCTAATATCCAAAAAGCTCTTGATGATTTACGCGAGACGCTTAAAAATGAAAATGCAAGTAAAGAGGAAATTGAAAGCAAGATGAAAGCTTTAAGCGAAGTCTCTCATAAATTAGCCGAAAATATGTATAAAAAAGATGAGGGTGCAGATACAAAGAAAAAAGATGATGATGTCATCGACGCTGAAGTCGAGTAAGCTTAAAGCCCTAAAATGATTAGGGCTTTTCTACCAAATTTTAAATTTTCTATGTTAGAATTAATCCTTTAAATTATTAAGGAAAGAGATGAAACTTCTTCTTATAGGTTCTTCGACAGGGGGACCAAATCAACTTAAGTTTTTACTAAAAGATTTAAACATCAAAAACACTTGCGTCGTAATCGCTCAACATATGAGTAGCAATTACCTATCCTCTTTTGTCAATAAATTTAACGAAGAAAGTGTCAGTGAAGTTTGTTTGCTTGAAGACAAGGAACTTTTGGGGAATAAAATTTACATTTGTAAAAAAAATACTATCCTTACAGGAAATCTCTCCCTAGTCGCTTTATGGCAAGATGTTGAAAGCGCCTTTAAACCTAGTGTTGATTTGCTCTTCCGCTCAGCCGTAGATTTAGCCAAAACTAATAAAATTCTAGCCGTTGTATTAACAGGAATGGGAGATGATGGAGCCAAAGGACTACTCGAGCTTTATAAAGCCGGAGTAAGGTGTCTATGCGAAAATGAAACAGATAGTATCGTTTATGGTATGCCAAAAAGGGCAAAGGATTTAAATCCTAACCTAAGACCGATGAGCTTAAAAGAAATCAAAAGCGAAATTACTCGCTTCATAGAGGAAGATTAATGCAAATAAACAAAGAAGAAAAAATACATTTTAGCGACCTAGAGCTTAATGAATTTATCAAAATCATCAATGAACTTAGCGGTATGGATATACAAGATAAAAAAACAACCCTATCATTAAAACTCCCAAGCTTTCTTCAAACTATGAAAATTAAAAATTTTGCTGAATTTTTAGCAAAAATTAAAGTCAATAGAATTCTAAGGCAGGAAACCTTAGACTTTGTTACCATAGGGGAAACATATTTTCATAGGGAATTGGCACAACTTAAAGACATCGCTTTTTACATTAAAAGTTTAGATAAAAGAACGAGCGTTTTAAGTGTGCCTTGCAGTAGTGGGGAGGAAGTGTATTCTATAGCGATGCTAGGAGCGCAACATTGCATTAAAGATATGTATGTGGTGGGCGTGGATATTAATTCCAAAGTGATAGAAAAAGCAAAGCTTGGAAAATATCAAGGCAGAACCTTACAAAATTTAAGTGAGCACGAAAAAAGAAAATTTTTCAAAGAAGACAATGGAATTTATACCATCAACAAAAGTGAGCTTTGCCCCTGCAAATTCACTCTTTGCAATGTTTTTGATAATGCTTTTATGCAGCTTGGAAAATTTGATATTATTATGTCAAGAAATATGATTATTTATTTTGATTACGACTCCAAACTTAAGCTTTTAGAACGCTTTTATAGTCTCTTAAGCGATGAAGGTAGGCTTTATATAGGAAGTGCGGATTTGATCCCAGAAAATGTTTATTTTAAAAAAGTCTTTTCTGCTAGAGGGACTTATTATGAAAAAATTTAATTTTTAAATTTGTTTCAAAAAGTTACATTGTAAAATTTAAAGTTACCAAATTCAGCTTTTTTTGTAAAGAAAAATATTAGAATTTCTTAAGTAAATGTTTCAAAAAGGAAAAACTTGATTGAATTAAAAAATGTTAATAAATATTATGGCAAACATCATGTTTTAAAAGATATTAATCTTACCATAAAAGAGGGCGAAAAACTTGTCATTATAGGACCAAGTGGAAGTGGCAAAAGCACAACGATACGCTGTATGAACGGACTTGAAGAGGTAAGCTCTGGCGAAGTCATTGTTAATAATCTCGTTTTAACGCACAAAAATAAAACTGAGATTTGCAGAAAATATTGTGCTATGGTTTTTCAGCATTTTAACCTTTATCCACATATGAGCGTTTTAGAAAATTTAACCCTTGCTCCGATGAAATTGCAAAAAAAGAGCAGAAAAGAAGCGGAGGAAACAGCATATCATTATCTTAAAGTAGTAGGACTTGTCGATAAGGCTAAGGTTTATCCTGCCACACTTTCAGGAGGACAGCAGCAAAGAGTTGCCATAGCAAGAAGTCTTTGCACGAAAAAGCCTTATATTTTATTTGACGAGCCAACCTCAGCACTTGATCCTGAAACCATACAAGAAGTTTTAGATGTAATGAAAGAAATTTCTCATCAAAGTAATACAACTATGGTTGTGGTAACCCACGAAATGGGCTTTGCGAGGGAAGTGGCAGATCGCATTATCTTTATGGAAGATGGTGCCATAGTCGAGGAAAATATCCCTGCCGAATTTTTTAAAAATCCCAAAACAGAAAGAGCCAAACTCTTTTTAGGGAAAATTTTGCAACATTAAACCAAATTTGAAAGGAGAAAAAATGGTTTTAAGAAATTCTTTACTTAAGTTGGCAACTCTTGCCTTAGGAGCAGCTCTTGCTTTCACTTCAGCAAATGCTGGAAAATTAGAAGACATTAAGGCTAAAGGCACTTTAGTCGTGGGCGTTAAAAATGATGTCCCACATTATGCTTTACTTGACCAAAAAACAGGCGAAATTAAAGGTTTTGAAATCGATGTTGCTAAAAAATTAGCTAAGGAAATTTTAGGCGATGAAAACAAAATCAAACTTGTCGCTGTTAGTGCCAAAACAAGAGGACCTCTACTTGACAATGGCACTTTAGATGTAGTCATTGCCACTTTTACAATCACGCCTGAAAGAAAGAAAATTTATAATTTTTCTCAGCCTTATTACCAAGATGCTATCGGTTTGTTAGTCTTAAAAGAAAAAGGCTATAAGTCTTTGGCTGATATGAAAGGTGCTAAAATAGGAGTAGCACAAGCTGCCACAACCAAAAGAGTCATAGGCGAAGCAGCAAAAAAAGCCGGAGTAAGTGTAAGTTTTAGTGAATTCCCAGATTATCCCAGCATAAAAGCAGCTCTTGATGCTAAAAGAGTTGATGTATTCTCTGTGGATAAGTCTATTTTGCTAGGTTATGTTGATGAAAAAAGCGAAATTTTGCCAGATTCTTTCGAACCGCAAGATTATGGTATTGTGAGCAAAAAAGATGATGTAGAATTTGCCGCTTTTATTGACAAATTTGTAGGACAAAACAAAGCACAAATAGACGACTTAGCGAAAAAATGGGGCTTATAATATGAATGATAGTGTAGGCTTTGTAGCTTGGCTAAGGGAGTTTTTTAACTCCCTTGGACTTTATGATGAGGAAAGCATAAGTCCTTTTGCCCTATGGAAATTCCTAGACACACTAGAGCAAACACAAACTTTTATGGATGGTTTTATCTATACACTGCAAGTAAGTGTTTTGGCTTTATTGATAGCAGTTGTTTTTGGCACCATAGGTGGCGTTATGGCGACAAGCAAAATAGCCGTGCTTAGGGCTTACACTAGAATTTATGTAGAAATTTTTCAAAATACTCCTTTAGTTATACAAATTTTCTTTTTATATTATGGTTTGCCACATTTAGGAATAAATTTAGATCTTTTTACAATAGGTGTTTTGGGCATAGGAGCTTACCACGGTGCTTATGTAAGCGAAGTTGTAAGAAGTGGAATTTTAGCCGTTCCAAAAGGGCAATTTGAAGCCTCCGCCTCACAAGGCTTTACTTACACGCAGCAAATGCGTTATATCATCGTGCCACAAACAATCAAAATTATTCTTCCTCCTATGAGTAATCAAATGATAAATCTCATCAAAAACACTTCTGTGCTTTTAATTGTGGGTGGTGTGGAGCTTATGAGCACAGCAGATAGCTATGCGGCTGATTATGGAAACTATGCACCCGCGTATATTTTTGCGGCATTTTTATATTTTATTGTATGTTATCCTTTGGCATATTTTGCAAAATTTTATGAAGAAAAGCTTAAAAAAGCTCATCTAGCGAGGTAAAAATGAACGAAGTTTTTAACGCTCAAAATATCAATTTTTTAATGCAGGGTTTAGCCCTTACGCTTAAAATTGCCCTTGCGACTTGTGTGATTTCTATACTTTTTGGCACTTTTTTAGCTATCACAAAAAATTATGGCGATCGTTTTAGTCGCTTTTTGGCAAGTGCCTATATTGACATTTTTAGAAATACCCCTCTTTTGCTTTGGATGTTGGCGGCTTGTTTTGTTTTGCCTGTATTTTTTGGGCAATTTCCTCAAGCTTTTTGGGGAACTATAGGTTTTTCACTCTATACTAGCTCGGTTATGGCTGAGATTATACGTGGGGGCTTAAATTCTATACCAAAAGGGCAGTTTGAGGCGGCATATTCTCAAGGATTTGGTAAATTTTTTACGCTTTTTTACATTATTTTACCTCAAACCTTTAGACGCGTCGTCCCCTCAATGCTCTCCCAAATCATCACAACCATAAAAGATACAGCTTATCTAGCAGGGCTTGGCATAGCAGAGCTTACCTATAAATCTAAAACCATCTTAGCTAATCTTAAAAGCTTTGAAGAAATTTTAGCCATCATAGGCTTTGTGGCGGGAATTTATTTTGTCATTTGCTTTTCTCTCTCTATGCTTGTGCGTTATTATGCAAAGAAAACTGCTTACGCCCATTAAATTTTATGGGCTTTTTAGCTAAATTTTAAACTTATTAATATAAAATTAAGCCCTAAATATTCCAATAAGGTTAATTATGCGTGGTTATAAAATTTTTTCAGGTTCAGCAAATTTGGAATTTGCCAAGCAAATTTCTAAGTATTTATCCCTACCTTTAAGCGATGCGGGCGTAAAGCGTTTTAGCGATGGAGAAATTAGCGTTCAAATCGATGAAAGTGTGCGTGGAAAAGATGTTTTTATCATACAAAGCACCTGTGCTCCAGCAAATGATAATTTAATGGAACTTCTCATTTTAACAGACGCCTTGCGTCGCTCAAGTGCAAATTCTATTACGGCGATTATTCCTTATTTTGGCTATGCAAGACAAGATAGAAAAGCAAATCCTAGAGTGCCTATAAGTGCTAAACTTGTGGCGGATTTAATCGAAACTGCAGGGATTGATAGAGTTGCTACTATCGACCTACACGCTGGACAAATTCAAGGCTTTTTCAATATCCCCGTAGATAATCTTTATGGAAGCATAGTTTTTAACGATTATATTAAATCTAAGCATTTTAAAAATACCGTAGTAGGAAGCCCTGATATAGGCGGTATCGCAAGAGCCAGAAGTGTGGCTAAAAAACTAGGGCTTGACATCATCATCGTAGATAAAAGACGCGAAAAGGCAAATGAAAGCGAAGTGATGAATATCATAGGTGATGTTAATGGCAAAGATGTTGTTTTGGTTGATGATATTATCGACACGGCTGGCACCATAGTCAAAGCTGCAAAAGCCTTAAAAGAAAAAGGAGCAAATTCTGTTATGGCTTGTTGCACTCACGCTGTTTTAAGCGGTGAAGCTTATGAGAGAATCGCCAAAGGCGACCTAGATGAGCTTGTCATCACAGATACCATTCCCTTAAAAAAAGAACACGAAAAAATTAAAGTCTTAAGCGTAGCACCCATTTTCGCAGAAGTAATACGCCGCGTTTATCATAATGAAAGCGTAAATTCTCTATTTATTTAAGATGGATTGCGAAAAAATTTTAACTAAAATCCAGCATTTTATCCAAGAAAGAGTCGCAAATGCAAAAGCAAAAGGCGTTATTTTGGGGCTTAGTGGAGGTATAGACTCTGCCTTAGTAGCGACCCTATGCAAAAAAGCATTAAAAGATGAAGTTTTCGCCCTTTTAATGCCAACACAACACTCAAACAAGGCAAATTTAAAAGACGCCTTAAAGCTTTGTGAAGACTTAAATTTAAGATACAAAATCATTAATATAGAAACAATTCTACAAGCCTTTTTAAAAGAAAGCGAAATGACAAATCAAATTCGCACAGGAAACTACGCCGCAAGGATAAGAATGAGTTTGCTTTATGATTATTCTGCTCTTAAAAATTATCTTGTCGTTGGCACTTCAAACAAAAGCGAATTAATGCTTGGATATGGCACCATTTATGGAGATTTAGCCTGTGCGTTTAATCCCATAGGTGGGCTTTATAAAAGCGAAATTTATACTCTTGCAAAATATCTTAACTTAGATACAAATTTTTTACAAAAAGCCCCTTCAGCTGACTTGTGGGAAAATCAAAGCGATGAAGAGGATTTGGGCTTTTCTTACGCTTTAATTGATGAGGGATTAAGAGCTTTAGAAAAAAATGACACCTTGCAAATTTCCAAACTAAACCCTCGCTTAATTTCTATGCTGCAAAAACGCACTAAGCAAAATGCCTTTAAAAGAGTGATGCCTCCTATTTTATGCTTAGATGAGTTTTGATGAATTGGCTTGAGCGTTATTTTTTCAGCCCCTCTTTATTTCAAAAATGCCTTGCTTTTGCACTTTTACCTTTAAGTTTTCTCTATGCTTTTATAGCCACTTTAAATTCAAAATTCCGCTCTAAAATCGACTTTAACATACCTATTATTAGCGTAGGAAATTTAAGCTTTGGGGGCAATGGCAAAACCCCACTTTGTAAAGCTATTTCGAGAGAATTTAAAGGCGTTTTCATCGTGCTTAGAGGCTATAAGAGAAAAAGCAAAGGCTTAATGCTTGTCAAACATCAAAATAACATCTTTTGCGAAGTCGCTCAAAGCGGAGATGAAGCTATGGAATATGCCTTTTGTGAGAGTATTGAGGGGGTGATTGTTAGCAAAGATAGAATTAAGGGCATTAAAGAAGCTTTAAAACTTGGTGCGAAAGTTATTTTACTTGATGATGCTTTTTCTAAATTTCACATTAAAAAATTTGACATTTTAGTCGAAGGTAAGCCTCTGCCTTATTTTAATTTTACCTTACCAAGTGGAGCTTATAGACTGCCTCTTTATTTTAAAAAAAAGGCAGATTTTATAGCGAGAGAGGGAGAGGAATTTTACCGCTATTCTTTTGTAAAAGAAAATGTTAAAGCCATTTTGGTTACAGCGATTGCCAAGCCTTATAGACTCAATGAGCATTTTGATAAGGCTAGAGCTTGCTATTTTTTTAACGATCATCATCATTTTACAAAAGAGGAGCTTGAAAATTTACTTAAAAAACATCATTGCCACACATTAATGCTAACTCTTAAAGATTATGTTAAAGTTAAAGATTTTGGCTTTAAGTGTGAAATTATAGAATTAAATGTAGAATTAAGCCAAAATTTTAAAGAACATTTAAAAGCTTATGTGAGGAGTTTTAATGCAATTAATTGAAAGTCAAAATGCAAATTTTAGCATGGATTTTAAAGAGGCTTTAATACACCCAAGCACCCCGCAAGGTGGGCTTTATACTCCTGCTTCTTTGCCAAATTTTAATGGCTATGCTTATAAAAATTTATCCTATAAAGATTTTGCCTTAGAGCTTATTAAAAGCTTTGAATTTGGCTACGAAGAAATTTTTAAAAAAGCCTTAAAAAGCTATGATAAATTTGACGATAAAAACTGCCCTATTACTCTGCGAAAAATAAACGAAAAACTCTATATTAACGAGCTTTACCACGGACCTACACGCGCTTTTAAGGATATGGCTTTACAACCTTTTGGAGTGCTTCTTAGTGAATTTTGCAAAGATGAAAAAATTTTAATTTTATGTGCGACAAGTGGCGATACGGGTCCAGCGACTCTAAAAAGCTTCGAAAATGCCCCAAACATTAAGGTCGCTTGTATGTATCCAAAAGATGGAACGAGCCTAGTTCAAGCTTTACAAATGAGAACGATGAAGGCTAAAAACTTGAAGGTTTTTGCCCTCAATGGAGATTTTGACGAAGCACAAAAAACACTTAAAAATTTACTTGTAAAGCAAGATTTTAAAAAGAATTTAAAAGACTATCAGCTTTGTGCTGCAAATTCTGTTAATTTTGGACGCATTTTATTTCAAATCATTTATCATTACTATGCTGCCGTTCAAATTAATAAAGAGCTTGACATCATCGTGCCTAGTGGAAATTTCGGTAATGCTTTAGGAGCATATTTTGCCAAAAAAATGGGTGCAAAAATTGATAAAATCAAAATCGCCTCTAATGAAAACAAAATTTTGAGCGAATTTTTTAATGAAGGAATTTATGACTTAAGGGGCAAAAAGCTTATAAAAACCATTTCTCCCGCTATGGATATTTTAATCTCTTCAAATATAGAACGCCTACTTTTTGACAAATTTAAAGATAAAAGAACAAAAGAATTGATAACTTCACTTAAAAATCAACATTATTTTAAATTAAAGCAAAATGAATTTGAAAGCTTGAGAGAAGATTTTGAGGCGGATTTTTGCACAGATGAAGAGTGTATGAAATTTATCAAAAATTCAAAAACTCTCATCGACCCTCACACGGCAACTTGTTTTAAACTCTTAAATCAAAATAAAACGCAAATCATTGTCTCAACGGCTGAGTGGAGCAAATTTACCCCAAGTATGATAAAGGCGCTTTACAAAAGACAATGCAGTGATGAAAAAGAAGATATGAAATATATTGCTAAAGAATTTAAAGTGGAAATAAAACCGGAAATTTTAGAACTTTTTAAGCACCGAGAAGAAAAAGTGCAAGGCATAGAAAGTCAAGAAATCGAACAAGAAATTTTAAGGTGGATAAAACAATGATTATAATACCAGCGAGATTAAAATCAACGCGTTTTAAGGAAAAAATTCTTTGCAATATAGGCGGTGTGCCTATGTTTATCGCTACGGCAAAAAGGGCTTCTTTGGTCGATGAAGTTTGCATAGCGCTCGATGATGAAAAAGTGCTTAAAATCGCTCAAAATCACGGCTTTAAAGCAGTTTTAACAAACCAAAATCACGAAAGTGGAACAGATAGAATCAATGAAGCTTGTCAAATTTTAAAGCTCAAAGATGAAGCAATTATCATCAATGTCCAAGCAGATGAACCTTTCATTGAGATAGAAAATTTAAAACAATTTAAAGAATTTAGCGAAACTTATTTAGACAAAGAAGCTTTTATGACAAGTTGCTTTAAGAAAATTAGCCAAGAACAAGCAAAAGACCCCAATTTAGTGAAAGTTTTATGTGATAAATTTGGCTTTGCACTCTATTTTTCAAGAGCAAAAATTCCTTTTGAGAGGGAAAGTTATAAAGAGGATTTTAAGGGGCATTTAGGAATTTATGCTTATAGCGTAAAGGCTTTAAGGGAATTTTGCACCTTTGAAAATTCAAACTTAGAAAAAGCTGAAAAGTTAGAACAACTAAGAGCTTTAGAAAATGGCAAAAAAATCAAAATGCTTGAAATTTCAACGCAAAGTATGGGCATAGATACAAAAGAAGATTACGAAAAAGCACTTCAATTTTATGCAAACAATTAGGAGTGGAAAAAAAATTCATTTTTTGCCTTTAAATTTAACGATAAGAAACAAATATTTGTTAAAATCTTTTTAAAGTTTATTGAGTATAATCCTTGTTTTATAAGTGATGTAAAAATTGCATTTTGCGATATAAAAAGGGTTTTGAAAATCTAAGTAGGAGTGGATATGAGCGAATTTTCTGTCGAAGAAGCACAGCACAATAAAGGTGCAAAAATCAAAGTCATAGGCTGTGGTGGCGGTGGCGGTAATATGATTAATCATATGGTAAAAATGGGACTTAATGATTTAGATCTTATCGTAGCCAACACTGACGCACAAGCGATTTCTAATTCTTTAGCTAAAACAAAAATTCAATTAGGCGAGAAAAAAACGAAAGGTTTAGGTGCTGGAATGTTACCCGAAGTAGGTGCAGAAAGTGCCAGAGAAAGCTTTGAGGAGGTCAAAGCTTCTTTAAGTCAAAGCGATATCGTTTTCATCGCTTCAGGTTTTGGCGGAGGTACAGGCACGGGTGCAACTCCTGTCATCGCACAAGCAGCCAAGGAAATAGGCGCTTTGACGGTTTCTGTTGTAACTATGCCTTTCACTTTCGAGGGTAAGCAAAGAAAAAAACTAGCCGAGGCAGGACTCTTGGAACTCAAAAAAGAAAGCGATTCTATCCTTGTTATTCAAAATGAAAAACTCCTTAGCATTATTGATAAAAAAGCAGGCATTAAAGACGCTTTTAAACTTGTCGATGACATTTTAGCGCGTGCTGTCAAGGGTATGACATCTATACTTTTAGATAATGGCGATATTAATGTGGATTTTGCCGATGTAAGAACCATTATGGGGCATAGAGGCTTGGCATTAATGGGCGTGGGAAGTGCAAGTGGTGAAAATGCCATAGAAGAAGCTCTTAGTAATGCTATGGAGTCTCCGTTACTTGATGGTATGGATATTAAGGGTGCTAAAGGTGTTATTTTGCATTTTAAAACAAGCTCAAATTGCTCTTTATTTGAAATTTCAGCTGCTGCAAACAGCATACAAGAAGTGGTTGATGAAAATGCTAAAATCATCTTTGGTACAACGACTGATGATACTATGGAAGATAGAGTGGAAGTTACCATTATCGCAACAGGCTTTGAAGATAAAACTCAAGAAAATGAAAAAACACACAACAAAAACGCTCCTAAAAAGAATCCTTATCTAAATCTTAAAAAAGTCAGCGGTGGTTACGATGAGGAAATAATGAATCAGTTGGAAACTCCTACTTGGTATCGTAGGCAAATGGATTGATGAACTAACTCATCAATCTCTTATCAAGTATTATTTTTATATAAAGCCTTAAGATTATCATAAGCAATTTGAATTTTTTCAAACTGCTCTCTACAATACGCCCTTTCTATCGCACTTTTATTTTGCTGAAAGTCAGGATGATAAAGCTTCACCAACACAAGATATTTTTGACGAATTTCACTTAAATCGTTTTGTGGGGTGCATTCTAATGTGGAAAAATAATTATTAAAAAGTTTAGCTAAGGCGTTAAATTTCCACTTCATATTTTCAGCCTTGTGGATATTTTGACGAAAATTTTTATATTCTTCTTTGTCGATGTTAAAATCAACACAATATTTTAAATGCTCACTCTCATCAGCAAAAGCTTCAAAAAGCTCCAAAGTGTTTTCATTTTGATATTCTAAACTCACAATGTGTAGGGATTCATCATATTCTTTAAAATATTGTTTAAAATAATTTTTCATATAAGTGATAAAAAGTTTTTCCTTAGAGTTAAATTGCATTAAAATGCTTTTCCCACAAAAACTAACTTTTATATGAAGCATAGGTCTTAAAGTATTTCTCTGCTCGAAATTTAACCTAAAAGTCTTAAAATGTGCATCTTTTAAATCTATGCTCTCATTATGACTTTTGCGATATTTTTGATCAAGAAGCTTTAAAAAATAGCGTCTTTGAGGAATTTCATTTTCCTCAAAAAAAGAAAAAATTTTATTTTTCCTTCCTATAACCTTAGTAAAATTTTTTGTAATCAAATCTTTAAAATAATAAAAAATGGAAATATCGTCCGTATTTACATTAATCGTCTCTAAAGTCTGCACCACTTGCATCATCATACTCCCATAAAGGCAATTTTTCACAAGGCATACTCGTGCCTCTTAAAATTTCTCTAGGTGTATAATCGGCTTTGTAAGATAAAGATTGACACTTTTTTACAAAATATCCTAAATAAATGTATTTTAAATTTCTTTTTTTTGCAAGTTTTATTTCACTTAATAAAGAAAATTTTCCCAAAGAAAATTCCTTATAATTAGGATCATAAAAGCAATAAATGCTAGAAATTCCTCCGTCAAAAATGTCAATTAAATCCACACAAACTAATTTTTCGTCAATATAAAAATCAAGCTCATAACCAAAGTCCATAGCTCCATCAACATACAAATTAAAATATTTATGAAAATTTAAATCATATCTTTTCCAAGCCCTTTTTTTCTCCATAAAGCGGTGGTATTTATCATATAAAAAAAGGTGTTCATTGCTAATTTGCGGAGCTTTTAAAACGATTTTTGTATTTTGATTTTTACGAATGACTCTTCTTTGACTCTTGCTAAATTTAAAATCATTTACCAAAATTCTTACACTCAAGCATTCTTCACACCCCTCGCAAATAGGACGCGAAAAATAGCAACCAAAACGCCTCCACCCCCTATAAACAAGCTCTTCATTTAAGGACTTTGGACAATGCTCTATAAATTTATACTCCGTTTTTATCTTTCTATCTTTAAGATAGGGGCAAGTTTCCTCTAAAGTGCAAAAGCCTATTTCTCGCATTAAATTTTCTTAATATCGGCGTTTTTAAACCACTTATCAAACTCATCGCAAAGCTTTTCTTCTTTTAGAAAAATAGCCCTTAATTCCTCTTCTTCGCTTTTTTCTTTAGCCATACTTTCTAATTCGCTATTTTTAAGACTAACTCCACCTTTTTGCATTTTATTTTTCACGCTTTTTTGCTCTTGCATTTGCTTTTTGATATCTTTAAGACTTTCTAAAAAATCCATCATTTCCTACTTTCTCTAATCTTCTTTAAAGTCGCCGCTATGGCAGCCACAACCTCTTCTTTGTTTTCTTGCTGTCTATCCTCAGTATTTGCCAAAAGTTCATCTAAATGCGTTTCTATAAAAGAAGTATCAAAATACCCTCTTCTAAATTCACGCGTTTTGGTAATGGCGATTAAAAAAGGTATGGTCGTTCTTATCCCATCAATCACAAATTCCTTCAAAGCACGCTCAAGCTTATTTACAGCCAAATCATAGCTGGTCGCTTTAATAATCAACTTTGCAAGCATAGAATCATAAAAAGGCGGCACAACATAATCTTTATAAATATGACTATCCACCCTCACAGATGGTCCTAAGGCTGGGTAATACTCGCCTATTTTACCCGGACTTGGGATAAAATTTTTCCACACATTTTCAGCTGTGATTCTCACCTCTATGGCAAAACCTCTTGGCTTAATATCGCTTTGCTCCAAATCCAAAATTTCCCCATCGGCAATGCGAATTTGACGCACGATTAAATCCACGCCCGTAACTTCTTCCGTTACAGGATGCTCAACCTGAATTCTTGTATTCATCTCCATAAAATAGAACTGATTATAATCATCTAGCAAAAACTCAATCGTCCCAGCATTTGTATAACCCACAGCCTTAGCCGCCGCCACAGCAGTAACTCCCATAGTTTTACGCAAATTTTCAGATATCCCCGGACAAGGTGCAATCTCCACAACCTTTTGATGTCTTCTTTGTATCGAGCAGTCTCTTTCGCAAAGGTGGATAATATTGCCATAATTATCGCCCAAAACTTGGAATTCAATATGACGCGGATTGACAATATACTTTTCCATAAAAACTTCATCATTATTAAAATACGCCAAAGCTTCTCTTTTGCAAGATTCAAAAGCGTTTTTAAGCTCTTCTTCTTGATGCACCACGCGAATTCCCCTACCTCCGCCACCTCCTGAAGCCTTTAAAATAACGGGATAGCCTATCCTCTCAGTCTGTTCTTTAAGCTCTTCTAAAGAAAGATTATTTAATTTTTCTGTCCCCGGCACGACAGGAATGCCATTTTTCGCCATTAAATTTCTAGCGATATTTTTATTACCCATTTTATAAATCACTTCAGATTTTGGACCTATGAAAATGATATTAGCCTCTTCACAAGCCTTAGCAAATTCATAATTTTCACTCAAAAAGCCATAGCCTGGGTGAATCGCATCCGCCCCACAAGCCTTAGCAATTTCAATAATTCTAGCAATGTCTAAATACCCCCGTATCGCATCCGTGCCTATCCTATAAGCCTCATCAGCGATTTTCACATGTAAACATTCTCTATCAGGCTCTGTAAAAACAGCCACACTTTTAATATACAAATCTCTACAAGCACGAATCACACGCACCGCTATTTCTGCACGATTTGCAATGAGAATTTTTCTTATCTTAATCATCAAAACCCCTCAAATAAATTTACTAATTCTAGCAAAATAAGTTTAAAAATTCGTGTTATAATGGAGCTTTGTTATTTTATAAGGGAAGTAATGGTCGCGGACAAAAAATTATTTTATTTAAGCTGTGTTTTAATCACCATAGGTATCATTTTTTCCTATTCTTTAACCACTTTTACCATTTTATATTTTGATTATAATGAATTCCATTTTTTTATACGCCAATTTTTTTTTGGCGTTAGTGGAATTTTAATGATGTTTTTTCTCTCAAAACTTAATCCAGATAATCCAAATTCCTATAAAATCATACTTGCTATCCTTATCTTTTCCTTTTTTGCCATTATCATCTTGCCTTTTTTGCCGACAAATTTGGCGACTGAAAGTGGAGGTGCAAAAAGGTGGATTAGGCTTGGTCCTGTTTCTATCTCCCCTGTTGAATTTTTTAAAATCGGTTTAATTTATTTTTTAGCTTGGTCTTACACAAGGCGTATTAATGATGAAAAAAAGGCGATTAAGCACGAAATTCTTATACTTTTGCCTTATTGTATTGTAGCGACTCTAGTCATAGGCTATATTTATATCACGCAAAATGATTTAGGTCAAAGTGTTATTAGCTTTTTTCTTATCCTTGCTCTTGCCTTTTTTGCTGGTGCTAGCAAAAGGCTTTTTGCTTTTGGAATTTTAATTGTGATGATGATAGGCATAGCCGTCATTTTTAGTAATCAAAGAAGAATTCAACGCATTGCAAATTGGTGGGGTAATATACAAGACGCCTTTTTGCCTCTACTTCCCGAGTGGATTGCTTCAGCTATTCGTGTGAGTGAAAATAGCGAACCTTATCAAATTTCACACTCACTTAATGCCATAGCACACGGAGGCTTTTTTGGAGAGGGTTTGGGACTTGGAATTTTTAAGCTAGGCTTTTTGAGTGAAGTGCATACAGACTTCGTTCTTTCAGGCATTACGGAAGAAATAGGGCTTTTAGGATTAGCTTTTATTTGTTTTCTTTATCTTTGGATGATACTAAGAATTTTTAGAATCGCTGGACGATGTGATAAAAAGGAGCATTTTATCTTTTGCTCTGGCATAGCTTTACTTTTACTTTTTTCATTTTTTATGAATGCTTTTGGTATCATCTCACTTACCCCACTAAAAGGTGTCGCCGTGCCTCTTTTAAGTTATGGCGGAAGCTCAATGTGGGCGATTTGCGTGGGGCTTGGCTATGTTTTAATGATTTCAAAAAAGGTTAAATTATGATAGTTTTAACAGGTGGAGGCACAGGAGGGCATTTAAATATCGTTAAATGCCTACTTGAAAGTGCGGTAAAAAAAAATTTAGACTGCATTTATATAGGAAGTGAAAATGGGCAAGATAAAGCGTGGTTTGCAAATGAAGAGCGTTTTAAGACTAAGTATTTTCTAAGCTCAACAGGAGTGGTTAATCAAAGCAAATCGAAAAAATTAAAAGCCTTAAAACATATCTTAAAGCTTTCCTTTAAGTGCCAAAAAATTTTTAAAGAACATAGTATAAAAGCTGTCATTAGCGTGGGTGGATATAGTGCTGCACCTGCTTCTTTTGGAGCGATTTTTGCAAGAATTCCACTTTTTATCCACGAGCAAAATTCAAAAAGCGGAAGTTTAAATTCCTTTCTTAAACCTTTTTCTAAAAGCTTTTTTAGTGCTTTTGAGAAAGAAGTTATCCCCTACCCTGTGGGAGAAGATTTTTTCACTCTTGCAAGAGAAAGAAAAGAATTAAAAACAATCATTTTTCTAGGAGGCTCTCAAGGTGCTAAATTTATCAACAATCTTGCCATAAAACTAGCACCAATGCTTAAAGAAAAGGGAGTAAAAATAATTCATCAATGCGGAAGGGAAGATTATGAGCTTTGTGAAAAAGCTTATAAAGAGCTTAATATAAATGTCGATTTATTTGCCTTTCATAATGATTTAGCCTCGAAAATGAAGGAGGCGGATTTGGCTATTTCAAGGGCTGGAGCTAGCACCTTATTTGAGCTTTGTGCAAATACTTTACCAACTATTTTTATCCCTTATCCTTATGCCGCTAAAAATCATCAATTTTTTAATGCTAAATTTCTACAAGATAGGGCTTTATGTCAAATTTTTACCCAAGAACAATGCCAAAACGAAATGACTTTTTTAAATTCAATTTTTACAATGAATTTAAAATACATCAGTCAAAAATTACAAGGCGTTACGCAAAAAAATGGAGCAGATTTAATGCTAGAAAGGGTGCTTAACTCTCTTTAATCTTGCGTTTAGCAAGTCCCATTTGCTCATAGGCGTCAATTTCCTTTTTATAGGAGTTAGAGAGCTTTTTTAATTCTCTATTTAAAAAACTTACATTTGTAGCACTTGCATTAGCATTTGAAGCAAAGCTTGAAACAAATTCAAGCTTTTTCTTAGTCGCCTCGTCTAAATCCTTAGAAGTCTTAGAGCCCAATTTATGTGTAGCGATAAAAAGAGTGGCAAGCTCCTTTAATTCGCTATCGCTTAGACTAGTATCCGCCGCCTTAACAATCATCGCTTCTAAATCTGTGCTAAATTTTTTCTTAAAAACAACCGCCTTTTCTATCTTTTTAGGAGTTTTTTCTCTACCACCAAGAATCAAAAAGGTTATCAAGGCAAAAATAAGAAGCAGCACTCCAGCCGCACAAAGAACAATAAGTGTAATGTGAGACATTAAAGCCTACTGATAAATTTTCGCTTTCTATAAGCTAAAATTCCCAAAATGACCATTAAGCAAAAACCCCAATAAACATAATTTGGAATTTGCGTTGCCTCACCAGCAGCGTAAGAGTGCATACCGACCAAGAAATAATTGACTCCGAAATAAGTCATAATAATCACCCAATAAGCAAACATACTCCAAAGTGCAAAAATAAACTGATTCGCATATTTAGGAATCATTCTAAGGTGCAAAATTGCCGCATAAACAAGTATGCTTACAAGCGACCAAGTTTCTTTACTATCCCAGCTCCAATATCTCCCCCAACTTTCATTAGCCCAAATAGCACCCAAAAAATTTCCCACCGTAAGCAAACAAAGTCCCAAAATCATCGCCATTTCATTGATTCTAGTCGCTTCTGTGATATTTCGCAAAAGTCCGCTTTGTAAATTTCCATCTTTTTTAAGAAAACACATCAAAATTAAGGTGAAAATTCCAAGCAAAGCACTTAAGCCAAAAAATCCGTAACTCGCCGTAATCACGGACACATGGATACTAAGCCAGTAAGAGTGTAAAACGGGCATTAGAGGTGTAATTTGCGGATTCATTTCATTTAAGTGAGCCACAGCCAATACGATACCCGCTAAAATAGATGTCAAAGAAAGAGAAATGGGGCTTCTTTTTGAGAAAAATATGCCAGAAAGTGCCAAAGCCCAAGCGATATAAACCATACTTTCATAAGCATTACTCCAAGGAGCTCTCTCAGCTAAATAAGCTCTAATGCCAAGCCCTGCCGTGTGTATCGCAAAAACAAAAATATTTAAATAATACACAAGTTTAAAAATAAAATTAATTTTAAGCTTATGATTAATCATTTTAGCTAAAACTAAAAGTAAAAGTAAGAAGCCAGCCAAAAGATATACGGGGATAAGCTTGACAAAAATTTGCACCTCATTAATGAAAATTTCCGTAGCGATTTTTCTTTCATTTGGCATAACGCTAGAGCCAAATTTAAGCTGATATTGCTTAATTAAATTTAACCCCTCATTTGCCTTAGACCAATCGCCACTTACCAAAGCCTCATCAACAGAGCTAAAATAATTCTTAATCAAAGCCCAAACAAGCTCTTGCTCCCTACCCTGCAAGTCTTTTAAGGCAGAAAAAGGCGGAAGCCAAAGATTATTTTCATCATTTTGCTTAGGGATAATCTTAAACAAAACTCCACCAAAAACATAATTAACAACATTTGCCCTTTCATCTAAAGCGATGATTTCTTTATCAAAAACACCTCTAGCATTTGGATTTTTGCGATTAGCATTTTCAACATAGCGTTGAAGCTTATAAAGTCCATCCTTAGTGAAAAAATCCTTATAAGCTATATATTTAGCACTTTTTATATCTAAAATTTTAGCGATTTCATCTCTTACAGCTTCATTTTTAGGCATAATGATAAAGGGTTCTTTTTGCCACTCGTTAGGATTCATCATCATAGAAAGCACAACGGCACTTGCTTCTTGATTTTGATAGCGATCACTTTTTCGAATTTTTTCTAAAACCTCTTTTGCTAAAGTATCAAAAGGACTCATTCTTCCATCAAATTTTTGCACCACTAAAAAATTAAGCGTTTTAGCATGCTCCTTATCTATGACAGGCAAATTATTTTGTGCTAGAGCCTTACTCGCTCCAAAACAAAAAAAGAAAACCAAAAGAAAGGCGGCAGAATTTTTCATAGCTTCTTTGTTAATGAGCTTGGCTAGAGTTCTAAATCTTGAATGTGGATTAAGCAAATTTAAAAACATACCAAAAGAAAGCAAAAAATAACCTATATAAGTAGGAATTTTGCCTGGGTCCTGATTGACTGAAAGGATAGTGCCTAGCTCATCTTGATCATATGAGCTTTGATAAAAGCGGTAGCCTTTATAATCTAAAACATTATTCATAAAAATCCTATAATCAAATTCCCTATCTTTATCTTTCACAATCACTTCACTCGCATAAGATGCTGGAGAATTTGACCCTGGATAGCGATCCATTACGAAGTCTTTAAGATAAAGCGTAAAGGGAAGCTCTTCATAACTATAAGTCCAAGAGATAAAAAATTTACGCCCAGCAAGTTCTACGGATATGGGATTATCATACTCAAACACTACAACTTCTTTATTTTGTCCCTTATAATTTAGCTCAAGTTTTAAAGCATTGCGTCCCGTTAATTTAAGCGCCTGATAGTCCTTACTCATCGCAAAATCTTTCAATCCCAAAAGCCAAGAAGTCTTCCAAGTTTGTGGCTCACCAAAAGAAGAGACTAAAAAGGTGCGTCCCACTTCTAGCCAAGCACTCTTAAACCACGCCCAAAAGCTAGAATCTTGCTCCCTATTAACTCCCCCAATGCTCTCCTTTGCACTCAAAGAAGCAAATTTAACTACAAAATTAACATCATTTAATTCATAGAGTCTTCTTTCTTTCACACTTTCCTTAGTTTTTGCTTTTAAAATAGCACTTGTGCCATCGCCCATATTCAAAAATTTCAAATCTTCACTAGAACTAAGCTCTAAATTTTCATCAATTTTGACAAAAGGTGCTTGAACTGCATCATTTAAGAAAGCAAAATGAACTCCACCTAAATTTTTAATCTCTCCCTTTTTAAAAACAATCTCACTTCCTTGCATACCCTGCGAAGAAAGCATTAGGACAAGTAAGGGAGAAGAAGCATTATTTTCCTCAAAGACATAATTGGCATCTAAAAGCAGATCTTTATAAATCAAATTCGCCTTTTCACTCATATTAAGCTGCATATTAAAAGAATTTACAAAGGGTAAAACGCCTATGTGTTCGGTATTGACACTACTATAAATCGCACCATTTTCCACTGCTGAAAAGCGTATAATGCTTTTTGCACTTTGCATAATAGAATTTTCATCCTTTTCTCTTATATGGAGCATACCTTCAAAGCCACCATATCGCGTCATCGCACTACCCAAAAGAATGAATAAAAAAGAAAAATGAAAAATCATTAATGGTAGTTTTTTAAGTCTAAACATCTTATAGGCAAACATTGCACAAAGCAAATTAATGCCAAGTAAAAGTTGAATATAACCAAACCAAGCAGTGCCATAAATCATAGCCCAAGCAGTAGGCGTCCCATAAGCACTTTCGATAAAGGTTGCCAAAGCGCAAAAAAGTGCAAAAAGCAAAAATAAAGCAATGGAAATTCGCAAATCTCCCACGCTTTTTAAGAAATTCTTCATTTATAATCCCAAATATTTCTTTTTAATATCATCATTATGAATCAAATTTTGTGCCTCATCTTGCATTACTATATGTCCATTTTCTAAAACATAAGCATAGTCGCTTATCTTAAGAGCTGAAAAGGCATTTTGCTCGACCAAAAGTATGGTAATGCCCTCCTCCTTTAAACGCACAATAATATCAAAAACCTCGCCCACAATCTTTGGTGCAAGCCCCAAAGATGGCTCATCAAGCATTAAAAGCTTAGGCTCACTCATTAAAGCCCTAGAAATGGCTAACATCTGTGCCTCGCCTCCGCTTAAATTCCCAGCCAAAGTGTGCTTTTTACTTACAAGGCGTGGGAAGAGTTTATACATTTGCTCTCTTAAATGCTCGTAATTTTCACTATTATTATAAGCACCTATTTTTAGATTTTCTTCAACGGTTAAATTGATAAAAACTCTACGCCCCTCAGGAACTAAAGCTATGCCTTTTTGCACTAAAGTATGCGTTAAATGTCTCTTTGTTTCATAACCTAAAAAATTAATTTCTCCTGTTCTTTTGACAGAATTTAATAAGGCATTTAAAGTCGAAGTTTTACCCGCTCCATTTGAACCTATGAGTGAGACAATTTGCCCTGTCTTAACTTCAAAACTAATCCCCTTTAAAGCCTCAATCAAACCATAATAAACATGTAAATTTTTAACAATCAGCATCAAAATCCCCCAAATAAGCCGCTATAACCTCTTTATGATTAATCGCATCGCTTAATTTACCTTCAAATATCGTTTTTCCATAATCTAAAACCAAAACCCTATCACAAAGTTTATTGACAAATTTCATATCATGCTCTATCAGCAAAATACCCATTTTATAATCTTTTCTTAATTTAAAAATAAGATCTGCTAAAGCCCCACTTTCTGCACCATTCATTCCAGCAGCTGGCTCATCGAGCAAAAGAAGGCTAGGATTTGTCGCCATAGCTCTTGCAATCTCGACCTTTCTTTGCTGTCCATAACTCAAACTTGTCGCCTTATGATAAGCCACATTGTCAAGCTCAAGCTCTTTTAAAAGCGTATAGGCTCTATCTTTAAATTCGCTCTCCACTCTAGAAAAACGCCCTAAATGCAAAAAAGCTTCTAAAATGCTATATTTCATTTGATTATTAAAACCTATCAATACATTTTCAAGCACATTCATACTAGAAAAAAGTCTAATGTTTTGAAAAGTTCTAGCTATACCACAATGCACAATTTTATGAGGCTTAAGCGTATCAATTCTTTGCCCTTTAAATAAAACCTCTCCGCTTGTTGGCTTATAATTTCCTGTAATAATATTAAAAAGCGTCGTCTTACCCGCACCATTTGGACCAATGAGAGCGAAAATTTCACCCTCACTCACACTAAAAGAGGTTTCATTAATCGCCTTTACTCCGCCAAAACTTTTAGAAATTTTTTTTAATTCCAAAATCATTTTTCACTCCCCCTAAAACGCTTTTGAAAGGCTTTGAAAATTTCTACCAATTCCTTATCGCCCATAATGCCCCTTCTAGCAAAAAGCATAACAAGTATAAGTATAAGAGAAAAAACGACCATTCTAAGTCCATGTCCGGTTTGAATTTCTGCTCCAAAAAGATTCATTTGAATTTTAAATTCATCTAAAAATCTTAGCCATTCTGCTCCGCCTATAATCAAAACAGAGCCTAAAATCGCCCCAGTAGTCGAACCAAGTCCTCCCAAAACGATAATGATGAGAAGTTGAAAGGTTAATAAAAAGTCAAATTGCTCTGGCGAAACTGTCGTTAAAAGACAAGCCAAAAGCCCTCCTCCAACGCCCTCTAAAAATGCCGAAGTGCCAAAAGCAAGAGTCTTAATCCAAAAGGTATTAATCCCCATAGCACTTGCCGCGTCCTCATCATCTCTTATGGCTTTCATCGCGCGTCCATATTTGGAATAGACTATGTTTAAAATTAACATAACAGCGATAATGGCTATGCCACCTGTCCAATAAATATTAGAATAAGCTGGAATTTCATTAATTCCTCTTGAGCCATTTGTAAAAGTAGGAAAACTAAGGGCTAAAAGCTTGATAATAATGCCAAATCCTAGCGTTACAATAGCTAAATAATCTCCTCTCACACGAAAAACCGCAAAAGAAAGGATAAAAGAAAGCAAACAAGCACACAAACCAGCCGCAAGTAAAGCCACAATAAAGCTTGGAGAGTGTAGGGCTAAAATGAAAGGATTGATCCCATCATAAAAAAATTGCTCCTCCTTCGCCTCCGTGCTTAAAAGCACCAAAGCTGCGACATAAGCACCCACAGCCACAAAGCCATTTGGCTCTAAAGAAAATTGTCCCGTAACGCCATTAATTAAATTATAACTTACAGCTAAGATGATAAAAATGGCGATTTGATTAACTATGCTCATACCATAATCGCTAAAAATCTTAGGCGAAATAAAGATGAAAGCAAGTGCTAAAAATAAAAATATCAAATGCGAAATTTTTACTCTACTCATCATCAAAACCTACTTTTTTCAAAATTAATGCCTAAAATTCCAGTAGGCTTAAATAATAAAATAAAAACTAAAAATATAAAAGCAAAGGCATCTTTAAAGCCAGAAAGCTCAGGGAAAAATGCCACAGCAATAACTTCTGTTAATCCTATAATCAATCCCCCTATCACAGCCCCAACCACAGAGCCTATACCTCCCAAAACAGCTGCTGCAAAGGCTTTAAGTCCTATGAGTGTGCCCATAGTCGGGGTAATAGAATAATACATACTTGCCCAAAACACTCCTCCCACAGCCGCCAAAGCAGAACCTAATGCAAAAACCATAGCAATGATACGATTTGCGTCAATTCCCATTAAATTCACAGTTTGCACATCAAAAGCTAAAGCACGAATTGCGATACCATATTTGCTTTTATATAAAATCAAAAGCACAATCACAACGATAATAAAAGTAATCAAAGGCACAAGCAAACTACCAAAAATAACGCTTACTCCACCCATATTAATCAATTCTTCAAAATAAGCCGGCGGTAAAAAAGCCTTTGGAGTGGAGGTAAAAAGCATATTGAAAAGATTTTGCAAGAAAAAGCTAATGCCTATAGCTGTAATAAGCAAAGAAATTCTAGGAGCTTTTCGCAAAGGTTTATAAGCTATCTTATCCGTAGCTATCCCCACAACCATAGCAAAAATCATAGCCAAAGAAAGTGCGCCCAAAAAAGGCACATTAAGACTAGTAATGCAAAAAAGTGCAGCATACGCGCTCACCATCATAATGTCTCCATGGGCAAAATTAATCAGTCTTAAAACTCCATAGACCATAGTATAACCCACAGCAATGAGCGCATACATACTGCCGAGGCTAAAGCCATTAACCAGCTGCTGCAAAAATAAAGTCGAATCCATAATCTACAAATTTCCCTTAAGGGTTAATAATATCTTTAAAAACTTGCTTTTGATTTTTAATCTCTTTAAGCACAACCGAACGCGTAGCATTTCCTGTTTCATCAATACTAATTATTCCAGAAACTCCTTCAAAATTAGTCGTTTGATGAATTTTTTCATTAACGCAAATTGGAGTTAGATTATCCACGCAAGCATTAAGGGCATTAAACATCACAAAATAAGCATCTGCACCCATAGCCGTGAAATTCGACACTTCTTTAGTGCCTTTTGTTTTTTCATAATTGGCAATGAAATCTTTGCTAAGCTTTGTTGTAGGATTATGAGAGTCAAAACTATCAGTAAAGATATAACCCTCACTTGCACCACCTGCCAATTCTATAAAGCTTTGATCAGCCACTCCATCAGCCGAAGCCATAGGTGTTGATAAGCCGGCATTTCTTGCCTGACGCACAAATAAAGACGCTTCACTATAATAAAGTGGCAAAAAGATAAATTCTGGCTTTAAGCCTTTTATTTGTGCAATGATAGCTTTAAAATCCTTATCGCCCGAATTAACTCTCAAGCTTTTTAAAACCTTACCGCCCTTAGCACTAAATTCTTTTTCAAAAGCCCTAGCCAAACCCAAAGAATAATCTGTGCTTTGATCTAAAACTAACACGGCATTTTTATAATTTAAATTTTCAAAAGCATATTTTGCCAAAGAAGCACCTTGAAAACTATCCATAAAACATACTCTAGAAGAATAACTTTTTTTATCCAAAAGTCTATCTCCTGTGGCTGCTGGAGCAATGAGAGGAATTTTGTTATCCTCGGCTACACGCATCACTTGCAAGGTATTTGCCGTTGTCATTTCGCCTATTAAACCAAAAACTTTATCTTGCGAAACAAGACGATTGGTTGCACTTGAAGATTCTAATTTATCGCCCTTAGTATCAACTACAACAAGATTAACCTTATCGCCATTTTGTAAGGTTGTTTGTAAAGAATTAGCCAATCTAATCCCCTCTAAAGCACTTTGCCCATAAGCTGCCGTTGCGCCCGTTAATGGCAAAACAACACCTATTCGAATTTCCTTAGCGCTTAAAGTTGCTACTAAGCAAGTTATTAAAACTAAACTTTTCTTCATCACTTTACCCTTATGGATTAATTACTGTTTTATAAACTTGTTTTTGGTTTTTAATTTCTTTTATTACCACAGAACGCGTAGTATTGCCACTAGCATCTATGGTAATTAATCCTCCAACGCCCTCAAAATTAGTCGTTTGATGAATTTTATCATTGACACATTCAGCATTTAGATTATTAACGCAAGCATTCATTGCATTAAGCATTACATAATATGCGTCTGCACCCATAGCAGAAAAAGCTGGAAGCTCCTTTACGCCCTTAGCCTTTTCGTAACTAACAATGAAGTCTTTACCCAATTTTGTGCTAGGATTATTAGAATCAAAACTATCTGTGAAAATCACACCCTCCACAGCATTACCGCCAAGCTCGATAAAGGCTTGATTATTTACCCCATCTCCTGCTGCTAAAAGCTTATCAAAGCCCATTTGTCTAGCTTGTCTTGCTATAAGGGCAGCTTCTGGATGATAGATTGGCATATAGACAAAATCCGCATTTAAAGCCTTAAGCTGAGAAATAACAGCTCTAAAATCTTTATCGCCAGAATTTATCATCAATTTTTTAAGCACCTTACCGCCATTTGCTGTAAAGCTTTCCTCAAAAGCCTTAGCAAGACCTAAAGAATAAACATTACCTTGATCCACGATAAGAACAGCATTTGAAAGCTTTAAATCTTTCGCTACATAATTGGCAAATTTATCGCCTTGAAAACTATCTTTAAAGCAAACCCTACTAGCATATTTTTTCCTATCTAAAAGTCTATCTGCAGACGCTACAGGTGCAATAAGTGGGACTTTTTTATCTTCTGCTATGGAGATAGCTTGAATTGTATTAGGCGTTGTAGCCGCTCCTATAATCCCCAAAACACCATTTTGAGAAATGAGACGATTAACCCCACTTGAAGTTTCTAGCTTATCGCCCTTATTATCAATCACAATAAGATTTACTTTATCGCCATTTGAAAGAGTTGGATTTAATTTATTTGCCAATTCTACTCCAGCAAAAACATCCTGACCATAAGCTGCAATTGTGCCTGTTAAAGGTAAAACAACCCCAACATTAACATCTTTTGCATACAAAAAGCTCGTTAGAGCTAAACTCGTCAAAGCTACAATACTTTTTTTCATTTTTTCTCCTTTTAAAATAAATTTACTTAATAAAAATTCCGTGCTTAGTTTTTTGAGGCGGCTCTTCCTCAAGTAAATCTTTCACTTGCAATTCCACCGCAAAATCTTCGCCTTTGATATAAGCAATAATTTCATCAATTTCAGCATGGCTTAGATTTCTAGAATGCACAGCCATATTGACAGAATTTCCTCCCTCTAAGGTGAAGTTAATTAAAGAAGATTTGATATCTTCTGGCTTCATATCTTTTAAAGCCTTCCCTGAAATTTTTCTTTCGCCAGCATCACCGTGGCAAGTTTGACATTTCTTTTGAAAATATAAATCTTTAGCTTTTTGCATATCATAAGTTTTACCCGCATCAAAGGTATAGGTAAGAAAAGATTTTAAATTAACCCCAAAAAGACCGACAATAAAAATAGAAATTAAAAATACAAATTTCGCCATATAAAAAAACCTTATTGAATCGTAATATCTGTGCGTGTTTTGGTGCTAGACTTTGAATTTTTACTCTTTAGCTTTGCGCTTGAGCTTTCATATCTATAACGCACCGTGCCTGAAACTTCCACATCTTTAAAGACTTCATCAAGAGGAGCTGCACTAGAAACTAAAATATTTGAGCTTAAAAATACACAAATAATAGCAAATTTCCTCATTGTTTCTCCTTAAAGTTTGATAAAATGAAAGATTATAGCAAAAAAAAGTTAACTCAATGCCCACCCTTATGTAAAAAATAAAGCCCTACACAAAGTGCCAAAATGGACCCAGCCAAATAAGCCATATCTACAGGAGTCGCAAATTTCATCTGTAAAACACGCTGAAAAAAATTCACCACCAAAACCATAATAATCACTTTTGCAAGCTTGTCCTTAAGCTGGTCTAAGCTATGCACCTCCAAGACTTTACTTTGCTTAGTTTGCTTAAATTCCTCTATCTCGCTGATAAAAAGCTCATATACTCCAAAAGAAAAAATAAATAAAACCAAAGCCATCAAATATAAATCCACAGCCCCAATAATCAGCCCTACAACATCTTCGTGCAAGTCAATCTCAACGCCCGAAGCAAAGAAATATTGATAAGTGAAAAAAATCACTTTTAATACATCATAACTCGCAATGAAAAACAACACAAAAGCCCCAACAAGTCCAAAAATAACAGGTAAAATTGTAACAAAGCGACTTTTTATCAATAAGCCTTCAAACATCTTTTCCAACATCATTTTCCCCTTAACTCAAGCCATTTTTGTGCGATTCTTACAGCATTTGTCGCTGCTCCTACGCGAATTTGATCCGCCACACACCATAAGTGTAAAACATTATCACGACTAATATCTTTACGAATTCTCCCCACATAGGTTTCATTTGTATCACTAGTAAAAAGTGGCATAGGATATTTTTTATTAGCCACATCATCAATAACTACGACACTTGGAGCTTTTTTAAGAATTTCTCTAGCCTTTTTCACATCAACTTCTTTTTCAAAATGCAAACTCAAAGCCTCACTATGACTTCTAAGCACTCCCACACGCACACAAGTAGCCGAAATTTCTAGGTTTTTATGTAAGATTTTTTGCGTTTCATTGACCATTTTAAGCTCTTCTTTTGTGTAGCCATTATCGCTAAATTCATCGATTTGCGGGATTAAATTAAGCGCTAAAGTGTAAGGAAAGGTATTAGCCTTAAATTCATCAAGCTTAAAGGCAAAAAAGCTTTGAAGTCCTTCCACAAGCTCCGCCATACCCTCTTTGCCAGCCCCACTTGCCGCCTGATAAGTCGCCACATCGACTCTTTTAAGCTTAAAAACTTCATCTAAAGGCTTTAAAATATGCACCATTTGTATGGTTGAGCAATTAGGATTTGCAATGATACCTGTTTTTTCCCAAAGCTTTATATCTTCAGCATTACACTCAGGGACAACTAAAGGCACATCTTGATTCATTCTAAAATGACTTGTATTATCAATCACGACAGCACCAGCCTCCACAGCAAATTTAGCATATTTTGCAGAGATACTTCCTCCCGCACTAAAAAAGGCTATATCGACAGGATTTTGCTTAAAAACCTCTTCAGTTAGCTCCTTGACCTTATAAAATTTCCCCCTAAATTCCACTTCGCTTCCTGCACTCTTCGCACTTGCTAAAGGCAAAATGCTTTCAACAGGAAAATCAAGCTCATCTAAGACATTTAAAAGCTCCTCACCAACAGCACCTGTTGCACCCACTATGGCTATTTTTTGTTTTTTCATTTTCTTTATCCTTTGATGTGATATTTTTTCATTTTTTCTTTTAAAATTTTAAGTTCCATACCTAAAAATTCCGCCGTTTTCTCTACATCATAGTTCATATTTTTAAGACCTTCTTCTAAAAGCTCTTTTTCTAAATTTTTTAGCTCTTTTTTTGTGCTTCTTGCTTCTAAAAATAAATCTTCTTTAGAAATTACATCTTGCTCACTTAAAATGCAAGCTCTTTGCACTATGGAGATAAGCTCTCTTATATTGCCCGGAAATTCATAATCTAGCAGGGCATTTTGCGCTTCTTTGCCTAGCTCTTTACTCTCAAGTTTATATTCTTTGCAAGTGTCCTCTAAAACTTTTTTAGCAATGTCTAAAATTTCTTCCCTACGCTCCCTTAAAGGAGGAATTTGTATAGGTAGAGTATTTAAGCGGTAGTAAAGATCGGCTCTAAATTCTCCATTTTTAATCTTTTGCTCTAAATTTGCATTTGTCGCACTGATGATTCTCACATCGATTTTGATAGCTTTTGTGCTTCCAAGACGCGTGATTTCTTTCTCCTGCAAGGCTCTTAATAATTTTGCTTGAATTTCATAGGGCATTTCGCCAATTTCATCTAAGAAAAGTGTGCCTTCATTTGCCATTTCAAAAAGTCCTATTTTTGTCGCATTTGCATCTGTAAAAGCTCCTTTTTCAAAGCCAAAAAGCTCACTTTCAATCAAATTTGTAGGAATAGCCGCCATATTGATAGCCACAAAAGGTTTTGAGGCTCTTTTGCTATTTTTGTGGATATGCCTTGAAAAAAGCTCCTTTCCCACCCCACTTTCACCAAAAAACATCACCGCAGCATCTGTTTTTGCTGCCTTTTCGCTCAATTTTAAAGTCGCTTCTAATTTGGCTGAAGTTGCAAAAAAGTCATTTTGTGTTAAATGATCCTTTTTAACGCCCTTTTTATCGCTTGTTTTTTCGCGTATGATTTTCGCTCTTTTAATCGCCTGAACTAAGGTATTCACATCAAAAGGCTTGGTTAAAAAGTCTTTTACACCCAAACGCACTGCTTCAATGGCACGGTTAAGCGTGGCATTACCCGTGATGATGATAAAATCATACTTATTCTCACAGGCTTTTACAAATTCAAGTCCGTCAAGTCCGGGCATATTAATATCTGTAATAATTAAATCCGTATCATCGCTAAGTTTTTTTAAAGCTTCAGTGGCAGATTTGTAAGACTTGATTTTAAATTCTTCATATTCTGCTAAAGCGATTTCTAAAGATTTTCGCATATTAATATCATCTTCAACTATAACCAAATTCATCATTTCCCTTTAAATTTAAAGCCCATACTTTAGCAAAAACAAGCTTTTAAACAAATTAAGCTCATTTCATCTTTTTTTAAAAAGCCTTTTGCTAGAATTCGCAATTTTTATCACATTTTAAAGAAAGCGATTATGGATAGGATAGTAGAAATTGAAAAATTCTCCCCCGATGAAACTTATGAAAGTTCTTTGCGACCTTCAAATTTCGATGGTTATATAGGACAAGATAATATTAAAAAAAATCTTCATATTTTCATCAACGCAGCCAAAAAACGGGGCGAATGCCTAGATCATATCCTTTTTAGCGGACCTGCTGGACTTGGCAAAACGACCTTAGCCAACATTATCGCCACAGAAATGGGAGCAAATATCAAAACCACAGCCGCTCCAATGATAGAAAAAAGTGGAGATTTAGCGGCTATTTTAACGAATTTAAGCGAAGGTGATGTGCTTTTTATCGATGAGATTCATCGTCTTAGCCCTGCGATTGAAGAAGTGCTTTATCCTGCTATGGAGGATTTTAGGCTTGATATTATCATAGGAAGCGGACCTGCGGCTCAAACGATTAAAATCGACCTTCCCAAATTCACACTCATCGGTGCGACCACAAGAGCTGGAATGCTTAGCAACCCTCTAAGAGACCGCTTTGGTATGCAATTTCGCCTTGAATTTTACAAAAATGAAGAACTTGCTCTCATCTTGCAAAAAGCCGCCCTTAAACTTAATAAAAACTGCGAAAAAGAAGCAGCACTAGAGATTGCCAAGCGTTCGCGTTCCACTCCTAGAATCGCTCTAAGACTTTTAAAGAGAGTGCGTGATTTTGCCGATGTCAATGATGAGGAAAATATTAGCCTCGTAAGAGCCTATGAAGCCTTAAATTCGCTAGGGGTTAATGAGCTGGGCTTTGATAGTATGGATTTGAGATATTTAGAGCTTTTAACCTCCGCTAAAGGTAAAGCTATGGGGCTTGCAAGTATAGCGGCGGCTTTAAGCGAAGATGAAAATACGGTTGAAGATGTGATTGAGCCTTATTTACTTGCAAATGGCTACATCGAACGCACCGCTAAGGGACGCATCGCTAGTGCAAAAAGCTATGCTACGCTTAAGCTAAATTATGAAAAAACTTTATTTGAGGACTAAATTTGAAAAGTGGGAAAATATTTTTAATTTGTTTTATTTTGGTTATTTTAAGTCTTTTGCTTTATCTTTTTAAAAGCTTTTTGCTTGTGATGGCAATAGCCGCTCTTATGGCTGTGGCAACTTCAAATTTACACGCTAAATTCTTAAGCCTTACCAAGCAAAGAAAGCTTTTAGCCTCCACACTTACAACCTCCTTTATGATTTTACTTTTTTTCGCACCTTTTATCTATACAAGCATAGAGCTTGCAAAGGCTTTGAAAAATTTCGATATTAACCTCATCACCCAAACTCTTGATTACATTAAACATTACGAATTTTCTCTGCCCTCTTCTTTGGAGTTTTTAGAGCCTAAGATTAAAGAATTTATCGCTGAACTTGATTTAAATTCGCTTTATAGACAAGCTCTTACTTACGCTTCAAGCTTTACAAAATCAGGAGCCAAATTTCTTATGGATATGGCTTTAATTTGCGTGTTTTATTTCTTTGCAAATCTTTACGGCACAGAACTTGTCATCTACTTAAAGTCCATAGTTCCCATTAACAAAACCGAACTTGATGAAATTTTAGGCGAAGTGGGTAATGTTATGGCTGTGGTGCTTTACTCTATGATTATCGTGGCGATTTTCCAAGGCGCACTTTTTGGAATCATAATGTTTTTTTATGGCTATGATGGACTTTTAATGGGTGTGATTTTTGCGGTTAGCTCTTTAATCCCTGCTGTGGGTGGGGCTTTGGTTTATGTGCCTGTGAGCCTTTATACCTTTGCTTCTGGGAATTTAAATAGTGCGATTGTGATACTTGTTTATTCTTTCATAATGATTTCTTTTGTTGCTGATACACTCATTAAACCACTTATTATAAAATGGATTAATGAAAAGCTCGTTAAAACCCCGACAAATATCAATGAGCTTCTTATCTTTCTTGCGATGATAGCTGGAATTTCAAGCTTTGGCTTTTGGGGGATTATTTTAGGACCTGCCATTTTAACCTTTTTCATTTCCACACTAAGGCTTTATAATATTTTAAAAGATAAGAATTTGATTTAAGGTTATGCGTTACAATTATATTTTTAATTAAGGAGTTTGTTTTGGCGAATTTTGATAATGTCGTTACCTATACAGAGAATCCTTACAAAGAAATGCTAAGTGTTGCCTCAAGGACGGGTCTTAGTGTGCAAGAACTCGACTTTAAACTTTTAGCCTTTTCGACTCAATTTTGCTTTGGAGAGGGGCAATGGGAGAAAATCGCCGAAAAAGATCTCGTTAAATTTGATGATGATCAAATTTTTTTAAAAAAAGATTTACAAATTAAGCAAGAATATAAAATCGAAATTTACCAAAATATAGAAAATGATATTTATGCAAATGCCATTAAATTAGTCGCAAATAAAAATCTTACCAAAATCATCGCACAAATCGACCTTAAAGCTCTAGCTTATGAAGATAAAATCGCCATTAAAATTCTGCAAAATATCTATAAAAAAATGTTAAAACTCAAATTTCTCATAGGAATTCGCATTTTTGACTTTAAAAAAGATTTATTAAATCTTTTAGTCAAACATAAAGCCTCAGCTATAAAACAAGTCGTTTCCATTACCATAGCAAAAGGCGTAGAGCCGACCCTTAGTCAAGATGAAGAGTTAATTTTATGCTATAAAGAAAAGGCTAAAAACTACACCTTAGACGAGCAAAGGGCTAATATCATCGTGGTTGATGAAAATGAAATCGTGTTAAAGCACATAAAGGCTAAGGTCGGTGCAGAGGGCAAAGATTTAAATTTACACAATTTAGAAGTTTTAGAACCTAAAGAAAATAAGATTAACTTTTCTTGCTCTAATGCCTTTAAAAGCGAAGAAAAGGAAAATATAGTCGAGTATATCGCTCTTAAAAAAGGCTTTGTTGTAGAAAATGCTAATAATTATGACATCGCAAATGAGCTTGAATTTGGAGCGGTTGATTTTAAAAGCATTGGTAATATCAATGCAAGCTTAGATAAAAATGTCAAGATTAACATCAAATTTGCATCTGATATGCAAGATGCTGTAAATTCTGGCGTAGGGATAGAGTGCGAAGAGCTTAATATCATCGGCAGTGTAGCAGGAAATACAAATCTTAAAGCCACTAGACTTAAAATAGAAGGTGCAACGCACAGCAAGGCAAAAATTTATGCTAAAAATGGCTATATTAAAACGCACAGAGGTGTGGCAAGTGGAGAGAACATTAGCGTAGATTTACTTGAGGGAGGAAGCATTAAGGCTAAGGAAGTGCGAGTTAAAAAAAGCTTGGGAGGGATTATTGAGGCTGATAAAATTTACATAGAAGCTCTTGTGACAAATAATACTTGCACTTTTTTTGAAAATATTGTAGTAGAGCGTTTTGAGGGTGATAATAACAAATTTTTTGCCAAAGTTAAAACCCTAGATAAAAATTACGATGAAGAATTTAAAAATATAGATGATGAGCTTTTTAATCTCCAAAATAAAATGCAAAATTTAAAGCAAAGCATACTAGTAGGAAAAAGTGCCGTAGCGACACTAGAAATGCAAATACAAAAGTTAAGAGAAAATAAGCAAAAAATCCCAGATAAATTTTTAAAAATGCTTGAGGATTATGCAAAATTAAACGAAGAATTGCAAAAATTGACTCAAATGCAAAAAGAGCTTTTAGAAAAAAAGGCAAATTTGAATGAAGAATTATTGAGACTACAAGATGCACTTTTAAACGCTAAGTTGATTAATAGAGGCGGAAAATGGAGCGATATGAATGAGGTGAGGTTTTTCCTTATCGCACCTAAAAATGAACTTTTTTTCGCTTCTAGTGCTGATGAGGCGGTAAGATATATAGGGCTAAAAAAAAGCATACAAAATAATAAAGAACTTGTAGAGCTTGAAAAGAAAATTGATTATGATGAAAAGGATACGCAATGGTTGTCGCCATCGAAGGGATAATTACTAAAAAAGAACCCACTTTCGCAGTATTAAAAACTCAAAATGGCGTGAGTTATGGAATTTACATCTCCCTTTTTTGTGCAGCTAAATTAGAACTTCACGCCAAATGTGAGCTTTTAATCACGCAAATTATAAAAGAAGATTCACACAAGCTTTATGGCTTTTTAGAAAAAGATGAGCAAAAAATTTTTGAAATGCTTTTAAAAGTCAATGGCATCGGTGCAACAACGGCTATGGCTATATGCTCAAGCCTCGATAGTAACGCCTTTTATAAAGCCTTGACCTTAAATGATGAAAGTGTATTTAAAAAAGTGCCGGGCATTGGTGCAAAAAGTGCAAAGCGCATTATTGTCGAGCTTAGCGATTCTAAAATCGCACTCACAAATGTCAGTGATAATAAGGCTGAAGCTCTAGCCGCTCTTCTTTCTCTTGGCTTTAAACAAGATAAAATTCTAAGCGTTTTAGCCACTTGCGAAGCAAAAGACACAAGTGAGCTAGTCAAAGAAGCTTTAAAAAAACTTGCATAAAAGGATAAAAATGAAATTTGCCATACTTTTTGGAGGGAATTCTTACGAACACGAGATTAGTATAGTCAGTGCTGTAGTGCTTAAAAAAGTGCTAAGTGAAGAAGCTTTGTTTATATTTTGTGATGAAGAAAGGGAGTTTTATCTCATTAAAGCTTCAAATTTGAATGCCAAAACTTTCAGCTCAAAAGCCTACAAAAAAGAGAAAAAGCTTATTTTAAAACAAGGAGGCTTTTATCTTGAGGGCTTTTTGGGAGAGAAAAAGCTCGAAGCCAAATGCATGATAAATCTTATCCACGGAAGAGACGGAGAGGATGGTAAAATCGCCGCTTTGTTTGAATTCTTTGGAATCAATTTCATAGGACCGCGTTTAGAAGCTAGCGTGCTGTCTTTTAATAAAGAACTTACCAAGCTTTATGCTAAAAGCGTAGGCGTGAAAACTCTTGATTACTTCACACTTAAAAAAGGGCTTCAAACTAGCTTTAAGCCGAATTTTCCTTGCATTTTAAAACCTGTGCGTTTAGGAAGCAGTATAGGCATTAGCATAGCTAACAATGAAGAAGAGTTAAACTATGGTAAAGATGTTGGTTTTGAATTTGACGACACTTTGCTCGTAGAAGATTTTAAAAAAGATATTAAAGAATACAATCTAGCAGGTTGTATGATAGGAGATGAGTTTATTTTCTCCATCATAGAAGAGCCTAAGAAAAAGGAATTTTTGGACTTTGAGCAAAAATACCTTAGCTTTTCAGGGCATAGTGAATTGATAGAAGCAGATTTAAGCGAAGAATTAAAAGAAAAATTAAAAGAATCCTTTAGTAAAATTTACAATCCTCTTTTTAAGGGTGCTTTGATAAGATGTGATTTTTTCATCCTTGATAATGAAGTGTATTTAAATGAAATTAACCCAAATCCTGGCTCTTTGGCAAATTATCTCTTTAAAGATTTCAATTCTACGCTGAAAAATCTTGCCAATAGCGTCAAAAACGAGCCTAAAATTAAGATCAATTATAGCTTTTTACATAGCATCAATGGACAAAAGGGTAAATTATAATGCTTTGCAAGCAAGATGAAATTTACACAGCGACTGAAGTGGTTAGAAATTTTAGCCCCATTTTAGAAAAGCTTAAAGCAGATCCTTCCAGTAAAATCGTTATTCTTAAAAATAACAAATTTGAGGCTGTAATGTTAAGCGTTAAAGAATATGAGCGTTTGGAAGAAGCGGTGAAACTTTTAGAAAATATCTATAAAAATCAAAAGGGCTAAAATGGCACAAAGTATAGTCGTTTATAAACATCAAAATTACGCCCTTAGCTATGAAGTCATAGGACTTGAAAAAGAAGAAAAAATTCTCATCTTACACGGCTGGGGAGCAAATAAAGAATTAATGATAAATGCCTTTTCACATCACTTAAAAGACTTTTGTCAAATTTATGTAGATTTACCGGGCTTTGGTCGCTCAAGCGTAGAAGAGGTGCTTGAAAGTGAGGATTATGCTTTGATTGTGGGGGAATTTTTAAAGATGAAGGGCTGGGAAATCGCCTATTTTATGGGGCATTCTTTTGGAGGGAAAATTTGCGCCCTTCTTGCTAGAAAAACTTCAAACGCTTTCTTAATTTTACTTTCAAGTGCAGGCATTATCGCCCCCAAATCTTTTAAAGTGCGTTTTAAAATCGCTCTTTTTAAATTCCTCAAAAAGCTTGGTTTTGGCTCTTTTTACCGCTTTTTTGCAAGTAAGGACGGAGCAAATTTAAGCCCTTTAATGTATGAAACCTTCAAAAAAGTAGTTGATGAAGATTTTAGTGCAATTTTTAAAAGCCTTGAAAATCAAAGTCTTATTTTTTGGGGGGAAGAGGATCAAGCCACACCGCTTAAAAGCGGAGAGCTTATTAATACTCTAATAAAAAAAAGCACATTTTACCCCTTAAAAGGTGATCATTTTTTCTTTTTACAAAATGCTAAATTCATCGCTGACACCATAAAAAAGGCTAAAAATGCTTCATAGTATCTATTTTTTAAATACTCTTTTATTTAATTTTTGTGTCGCTTTTTATCTTATTTTGGCACTTCAGTGGTATTCTTATAAGCTTAAACGCCTTGTTTTTCATTATCATAAGCCCTTATTACATCTTTATTTTCTAGCCCTACCTCATGTTATTTTTATCACATCTTTAGGCTTTTCGTGGTTTTCTTTAGCGTATTTTACGCTAATCCACACGCCTCTTTTATATTTTTGGCATAAAGGCATTGACAAAAAGCTCGTTTTTACCACTAAAGTAAAATGGTTCTTTTGCTTTGTTTTTGCCTTTAATGTGCTTTTTTCCATACTTTCCTTGCGTTTTTCTTTTCTTTTTAATCTTTTAAGCCTACCTTGCGCTTTAATCTCTCTTAAAATTTTAGACCTTTTACAAGCACGCTATTTTCTCAAAAAAGCTAAACATAAAATCTTAAAAAATAATCATTTGACCATCATACTCATCACAGCAAGTTTTGGAAAAACTAGCATTAAAAATTTTCTTTACGAGCTTTTAAAAGACGATTTTATCACGCATAAAAGCCCAAGAAGTGTTAATACCCTAATGGGAATTGTTAAAGATATTAATGAAAATCTACAAGAAAATACTCAAATTTACATTGCTGAAGCGGGAGCTAGGCTTAAGGGGGACATTTTAGAATTAAGCTCATTTTTAGAGCCACAAATTTGCATTATAGGCGAGATAGGTGGAGCGCATTTGGAATATTTTAAAAATATAGAAAATACAAGAGAAACAAAGCTTGAAGCCCTGCAATCAAAACGCCTCAAACAAGCCTTTTTACACTCAAGCACTCTTAAAAAAGATGAAAGTAATATGATAATTTATGATAACTTACTTCTTAATTTTAATGCAAATCTTAATGGAATTGATTTTTCGTTGCGTTTAAATGACAAAGAAGAGTTTTTTCAAAGCTCCATTTTGGGTGCTTTTAATGCAGAAAATTTATGTGCTTGTGTGTGCTGTGCGAATTATTTAGGCGTAAAGCTGGAAACAATTAAAAAGCAAATTGCCAATTTAAAAGCCGTAGAACATCGCTTACAAATCATATCAAAAGAGCCAAAATTCATCATTGATGATGGTTTTAATGGAAATTTTAAGGGTATGAGTGAAAGCTATCATTTAGCAAAAAGTTATCAAGGACGCAGGGTTTTAGTAACTCCGGGCATTATCGAGGGAAGTGAAGAAGATAACAAAAAACTTGCTAAAATCATTAACGAAAGCTTTGATTTAGTCATCATCTCCGCTCACATTAATGCCGCACTTTTTGAAAAAGAGCTTAAAATCAACAAAATCATTTTAAAAGAAAAAGCAAAGCTTGTGGAAATTCTAGCCAAACATACTAAAAATGGGGACTTAATCCTCTTTTCAAATGATGCGCCGAGTTATTTATAACCTTAAACTCTTTTTAACACTTAAAATTCTATAATCAAAAATTTAAAATTAAAGGGAAAAAATGGATTTACTCGATGCTATGTTAAATAAAAGCCCTAAAGAAAAATTCCTAGAAATTATTCAAAATGGAAATTTAGGCGCCTTAGAAAAAACCTTTGAAAATTTTTTTGCAGAATACATTGCTATGATTGAGCTTTTAGAAAAACAGGGCTTAAATGAAAACGACCTTAAAAATTTCATCTTGGAAAATAACGAATTAATAGAGCAAAGGCAAAATGATATCTTCATAGAGCTTGGAGCAAAAATTTTAGGACACGAGGGCTAAATGAAGGTTTTTTTTACGCTAGTTTTTTTAACAATAAGCACCTTTGCTTCGGCACCTATTTTTGAGCATATTTATAAATTTGAGCTTAAAAAAGATGAAAGAGCTAGTGTGCAAATTAAAGAACTAGGCTATGAAGATGAGGTGCAAAATTTCGATTTTTACTGGACTCTTTTTGATAATACCAACATTATCGTGCATTCTAAATTTAGAAAATTTCCGCGTCAATTTGTGCTTTCTTTGCGTAGGAATTTAGACTGGGCTTCGCAAACCTTAATCCCTGATTATCAAAATCCTCACATTGACAGGGCAAGGCTTATTTTAGAATTTAGTGATTATAAAAAGGGCATTGCTACTTTTACAATTTATATCGAAGATAAGGACTCTAGGCTTATGGTAGAGTTTTTAGACCCGCGAAAAATACCCCTAAAAAACCCACCGCAAAATAATCAAATCGTGCCAATGATAGACCTAAATCAACCGCAAACTACGCCACCAACAAGGAACTAAAGTGCAAGAAATAGACAAAATCATACAAAACTATCTTTTAGAACTTGCTTACGAGCCTATTTTAACAATGCTTGCCAAAACAAACACGGGCAAGAAACTTCGCTCAAAACTTCTTTTAAGCATAGCAGGAGAGAGTCAAAAAGCTTATATTTTATGTGCTATTATAGAGCTTATCCACTTAGCTAGTCTTCTTCACGATGATATTATCGATGAGAGCGAATTAAGGCGTGGAGCAAGGTCTATCAATGCCGAATTTGGGGCTAAAAATGCCCTAATGCTTGGCGACATTTTATATTCTAAAGCCTTTTATGAGCTTTCCAAACAAGAAGCAAAAATCTCCCAAATTCTCTCAAATGCCGTTTGCAAACTTGCCATAGGTGAGCTTATGGATGTCAATTTAAGCAAGAAATTTAATCCAGACAAGGAAGCGTATTTAACGATGATTTATCATAAAACAGCTGTTTTAATCGAAGCAAGTGCAAGATGTGGGGCTTTACTTGCAAAACTTGATGAAAATGCCTTTGCCAAGTATGGTAAAAATTTAGGACTTGCCTTTCAAATTGTTGATGATATCCTTGACATCACAGGTGATGAAGCCACACTTGGAAAGCCGGCACTAAGCGACTTTAAAGAAGGTAAAACGACACTAGCTTATATATATTTATATGAAAGCTTAAATGAAAATGATAAAGAAATATTAAAAAATTTGTTTAAAAAAGATTTAAATAAAGAAGAAAGATTATGGCTAAAGCAAAAATTTAAAGAAAAAAACATCATAGAGCAAAGCATTAAAAAGGCTAAAGAATATGGAAATTTAAGTCTTAAAGCCATAGAAAATGATAAAAATGAAAAGCTAGAAGCTATCATTAAAACCTTGATAAATAGGGATTTTTAATGCACTATTTTTGCATTAGTTTTACGCATAAAAACACGGACTTAAGCTTAAGGGAAAGACTTTCACTTAATGATGAAAAGAAAAAAAAGGAATTCTTAAAACTCGTTCTTTCTAAAGAAGACATTGTAGAAAGCCTTGTGATAAGCACTTGCAACCGCGTTGAAATTCTAGCCTTTGTGAAGGACTTAAAAGAAGTGGGCAAACACATCATCACAAGCCTTGCCCTACTTTGCGAAGTGGATAAAAATGATTTGGAAAAAAGGGCAGATTTTTTCGAAGATAGTGGGGCAATTCATCATCTTTTTTCAGTCGCTAGCTCACTTGATAGCCTTGTCATAGGCGAAACGCAAATCACAGGACAAATTAAAGAAGCTTTTCATTTTGCTAAAAATTTAAATTTTTGTGCAGAACATTTAGAATTTGCCCTATATCACGCTTTTAAATGTGCCGCTAAGGTAAGAAATCAAACTCAAATTTCTAAAAATCCCATTTCAATCGCCTCAGTTGCTGTGGCTAAGGCTAAAGAATTACTTGATTTAAGTCAAGCAAAAGCCGTTGTCATCGGTGCTGGAGAAATGGCACAACTAACTTGCAAACACCTTCTGCAAGCAGGAGCAAAGATCATCATCTTAAATCGCGATTTAAGCAAAGCTCAAAAATTAAGCGAAGAATTAGATTGCGAATTTGATAGACTTGAAAATTTAGAAAATTATCTTAACGCTTACTCACTTTTTTTCTCCGCAACCAATGCTAAAAACGCTCTTATTACAAATAATATGCTTAAAAGCGTGGAGTTTAAACGCTATTTTTTCGACATTGCCGTGCCAAGAGATATTGAATTAAGCGAAAATGATAAAATCAAAGTTTTTGCAGTCGATGACTTAGAGGAAGTGGTGCGAAAAAATTTAGCCTTAAGAGAGTGTGAAGCTAGCATAGCTTATGGCATTATAGGAGCGATGACGAGTGAATTTTTTAAAATTCTAAGTGATTTGGCACTAACGCCCACCATAAAAGCCTTAAGATTAAAAGCTAAAGCTTGTGCCAATCAACAACTTCAAATCGCCCTTTCAAAAGGCTATTTAAAAAAATCAGATGAAGAAGAAGCAAGAAAATTAATCCACCAAGTTTTCAAAGCCTTTTTGCACGAGCCAACGCTAAATTTAAGGCATTTGCAAGGTAAAAAAAGTGAAGTTCTTATCCAGTCTTTAAACTATCTTTTCAATTTAGGAGAACACAATGAAATTTAGTCAATTTTATGCCCCGACCTTTAAGGAAGCTCCAAAAGATGCGACTTTACCTAGTCATATTTTTTTAACAAGAGCAGGTTTTATCGAGCAAAATGGCAGTGGGCTTTATAATTTCTTACCGCTTGGTAAAATGGTTTATGATAAAATAGAAAGCATTATCAAGGAAGAGATGGATAAAGCAGGAGCGTTAGAAACGAGTCTTAGCTTCACTACACCAGCTTCTTTTTGGCGAGAAAGTGGGCGTTACAATGTCTTTGGAAAAGAACTTTTACGCTTTAAAGATAGAAAAGAAAATGATTTTGTTTTAGGACCTACGCACGAAGAAGCTATGCTTAATGTCGTTAAAAATAAAATCACAAGTTACAAGCAACTTCCGCTTAATTTGTATCAAGTAGGGCTTAAATTCCGTGATGAAGCTAGACCTAGATTTGGACTTTTAAGATGCCGCGAATTTGTTATGAAAGATGCGTATAGTTTCCATAAAGACGAAGAGGACTTAACGCGTGAATTTGAAAATATGCAAGGAACTTATAGCAAAATTTTAAAAAGACTTGAGCTTGATTTTAGAGTCGTTGAGGCAGATAGTGGAGCCATAGGAGGAAGTGGCAGTAAGGAATTTATGGTGCTAGCACAAAATGGCGAAGATGATATTTTGCTCTGTTCTCATTGCGATTACGCTGCAAATATAGAGGCGGCAAAAAGAGCGAAAAAAACTTGCGAGAAAGAACGCCCCGAGGCAAATTTTGCAAGTAAATTTCATACGCCAGATGTTAAGACCATTAAGGGCTTGGCAGAATTTTTTAAAATTGACTCCTTTTATACCATTAAGGCGGTGATTAAAAAAGCCCTTTATGAAGATGAGACTAGGCTTGTCGCCTTTTTTGTAAGAGGCTGTGATGATTTACAAGAAACTAAAGCACAAAATGCCTGCAAGGCTTTAGAGCTAGTCGATGCAGACGAAGAAGAGCTTAAAGAAGCTGGACTTAAGCCCGGATTTATAGGCTTTATCAATCTTAAAAATGTGGATTTTTATATTGATAATGAGCTAAAAGACGAAAAACAAATGATTATGGGAGCAAATGAGATAGATTATCATTTTGTAGGCATTGATGTGGTGAATTTAAATGAGGAGAGATTTAAAGACTTAGTGGAGGTTAAGGAGGGGGATTGTTGTGCTAAATGTGGTGCAAAACTTACAAAAAGCAAGGGTATAGAAGTAGGACATATTTTTAAACTCGGCACAAAATACTCCGCCGCGATGCAAGCAACTTTTTTAGATGAAAATGGTAAGGCAAAGCCCTTTGTTATGGGCTGCTATGGTATGGGAGTGAGTCGCTTAGTCGCTGTGGCGGTGGAAGCTAGTTTTGATGAAAGGGGTATAATTTGGCAAGAAGCTTTAAGTCCTTTTAAGCTTGTCATTATTCTTTCAAACATTAAGGACGAAAAAGCTTTAAATTTAGGCATTTCTTTATATGAAGACTTGCGAAAATTAGGCATTAATGTGCTTTTAGATGATAGAAATGAAAGATATGGTGTGAAAATGAACGATTTTGAATTAATGGGCTTTAATTATGCTCTTATCATAGGCAAAGGCTTAGAAAATAATGAGCTTGAGCTTGTCAAAAGAAAAGATTTAAATAAAATTAAGCTTAAAGCAGATACAGCTTTGATAGAGCTTAAAAAGGTATTATTATGAAACTTTCTTTAGGTGCGCCCTTTCTCATCATAGAGCTTATCGCTTGTGCGGTGTTTATCATCGCTTTTGGTTTTGGGAATTTTTTGATTTTTATGCTTTTGAGTATGATAGCTGGTGTGGTGCTTTTGGCTTTATTTTGGAAAAATATGCTAAATTTTCAAATGGGAGGCTTGAAAGATACGCTTAAGCAATTTGCCTTTGTGATTGCGGGGTTTTTGTTTTTAATCCCGGGTGTTTTAAGCTCTGTTTTTGGAATTTTAGTGCTTATTTTTGGACTTATTTTTGGGGTAAAAGCACAAACAAATTTTTACAAAAAAGAACAAAAGCATAATGAAGAAATCATCGATGTGGAAATTATAGAGGATAGAAAATGAAAGATTTAAAAGAAATTTTTGAAAAGCTGAAAAATGATGAAAAATTTAGAAGTGCTTTTAAAGAAGACTCCGTGCGTGAAGAACTTCTTAAACCCCTATTAGACAAGCTAGGCTTTGTAAATATGGGCTTAAGTGGGGGGGGGGGGGTAAGCCTCGAAGTTTTAAGAAGTCAAACTCTACAAAAGCCCACAATCACAGGCTCAAATTCTAAAACGAAAACTTATATCACACCCGATTACACCCTGTATCTTAACGGCGAAATTCACTGCGTTTTAGACGCTAAAGCACCCAATCAAAATATAGAAAAAGGGAGCAAAAACGAAGCACAGGTTTTTTACTACGCGATCAATGACGCGCTCAGGGCGCCTTTTTACGCCCTTTGTAATGGCTTGGATTTTAAGCTTTTTCAAGTTGGACATAAAAAATCCATTATGGATTGTAGCTTGGAACTTCTTTTTGACGAGGCAGAAAATCATTTTAAGACTTTAAAATACTATCTAAGCACGAGCTTAAAAGACTTCAAAATCTCTTCGCAAATCGAACAAAAAGATGATAACTGGTATCTAAATAAAACCCTGCCTAATCCTATAAACAAACCACAAAAGCAAGCAAAGGCGCGGTATTTTGGCTGTGTGGCGTATTTCACAAGGCAAAGCTGGGATGTGGTGAAAAATAATATTGAGCATTTTACCTTTAAAGGCGATGTGGTTTTAGACCCCTTTGGAGGTAGTGGGGTGAGTGCTATTGAAGCTTTGATGAGTGGCAGACAAGGAATTCACACAGACTTAAATCCTCTTTCTATCTTTATGACAAAAGCCTTGTGTGCTAAGATTAGCTTGGCTGAATTTTCTATGCTCGTTAAAGAAATTTTAGAAGAATTCGAGCTACTTCGTCCTAAAAATAAAAAAGAGACAGAAGAATTTTTGAAGAAAGCTAAATACTACCCAAATGCTATAAGCGAGGACTTTGGCGAGGTGGCAAGTGCGGCTTTACAAAAAACCTTATGGATACCTAAAGATGAGCTTTTAGCTAAGGGTAGTGATGTAGAGAGCGTTTTAAAGCTTTTTAGCCCTTTGCAATTAGCTGAGCTTGCCCTACTTAGAAAGCTCATCTTTAAACACACAAGCAAAACAAAAGATAAGCAATTTTGGGAAAAAAGGAAAAATTTAAGACTTGCTTTAATGTTGGCTTTTTACAATACTTTAAGCTTGATTAATTTGACTTATCACGAAACTAAATCACGCAAGGGAGCGGCAGGTAATTATTTTGCTTTTTACTATCGTTACCGCTTAGCTCCTCAACCGACCTTTTTAAATGTCGCCGAAATTTTTAAAAATAAAGTAAAAAGGGTAGAAAAGGGCAAAAGGGAGCTTGAAAACTCTCCATTTTATGAGGCGTATCTAAGTCCTCTAAGTGGAGTGATAAAGGATTTTAAAAGTCCGCTTTTAAAAAAAAGAAATGAGGATTTAAATCAAACAAATTCCCTCTTAGAACACTTCAATGGAGATAAAATCTTCCAAGCTGACGCGACAAATTTGAAAGAGCTAGAAAATAAAAGTGTGGATTTCATCTACACAGATCCTCCTTATGGGGCGAAAATTCCCTATTTAGACCTTAGTGTGATGTGGAATGCGTGGCTTGATTTAGAGGTCGATTTAAGCACGAGAAAAAAAGAGTGTATAGAGAAGGGAAGCTTAGATAAGGGTAGAGAAGAGTATAAAAACCTTATGATAGCAAGTCTTAAAGAAATGTATAGGGTGCTAAAATTTAATAGATGGCTAGCCTTTGTCTTTCAGCATCAAGACTTGCAGCTTTGGCAAATTTTAGTCGAAGAAGCACAAAAGCTAGGCTTTGAGTATGTGGGAAGCGTGAGGCAGAGTAACGGCCAAACGAGCTTTAAAAAAAGGCAATATTCTTTCACCGTATTAAGCGGACAACTTATAATGTATTTTAGAAAGGTCAAAAATCCTAAAAGTGCAGCACAAGAAGCCCTAGACGAGGATATTTTAATTGCGATTTTAAAGCATATTGAAAAGACGATTATTGAGCATCACGGGGCGGATTTGGAGATGATTTATGGGGAGATTAATATTGAGGCTTTAGAAAAAGGCTTTTTGCATCAACTCGCTAAAGAATATGCTGATTTAACTCCTATCATCAATGAAAATTTCGATTATGACGAAAAAAGTGGAAAATATCACATTAAAAAAAATCAAAAACTAAAAAATCATAGCATAAAACCAGAAAAAAGGGGATATTATTTTATACTTTCTTATCTAAGAGCTGCTAAAAGGCAAAATAAAAGCGTGAGCTTTGATGATATATGCCTTGAGTGCATACCGCTTATGCAAAATGGTGTAACGCCAAGTAAAGATAAGATAAGAGATATTTTAGAAAAAATAGCCATCAAGTATGATGATGATAAATGGGTATTAGGAGATGAAAACGCCACTTTATTTTAACCATAAGACCTTATTAAAGGCGTTTTGTTTCATAAATAAATGTCTTAACTAAAAATTAATAAAATATTTATATCTTAGTAACAAATTTGCATTATAATGAAAGAAAAAATAAACCTTTATTAAAGAAAGGCAAAGATGATGAAAGTTTTAATGATAGAAGATGATGCAGATTTTGCGCAACTGCTTTCTGAATATTTAGTGCAATTTAATATTAACATCACAAATTACGAATCTCCTAAAAACGCCCTAAATGATGGACTTGATGGGTATGATTGTCTTATTTTGGACCTCACTTTACCGGGCATTGATGGGCTTGAGGTGTGTAAAGAGATAAGAGCAAAAAGCCATATCCCCATTATCATTTCTTCTGCTAGAGGCGATTTAAGTGATAAGGTTATGGGGCTTCAAATCGGTGCTGATGATTATTTGCCAAAACCTTATGATCCTAAAGAGATGTATGCGAGAATCATAAGCCTAGTTCGCCGCAGCAAAAGGATAGAAGAAAACACCAAAGAAAGCGTTAATTCGGACTTTAAAGTCGATAAAAGACGCCACGAAATTTCTTGTAATGGTCGCCCACTTACCCTCACTCCAGCCGAGTATGAAATTTTAGAATACCTCATCTCTCAACACGGACTTTCTATTTCAAGAGAGCAGTTAGTAAGCCACTGCAAAAGCTTAAGAGATAGGGACTCCAAAAGCCTTGATGTGATTATAGGTCGTTTAAGAACTAAAATAGGTGATAATTCAAGAGCGCCTAAATATATCTTTTCTGTTAGAGGTATAGGATATAAACTCGTAGGATGATACAAACTTACACGATACGCTCTAAGCTTATAATCCTCTTCACTCTTACTTTCGCTATCGTTTGCGTTCTTTTTGTCGTGCTTTTGCAGATAGAAGGAAATGCTTATAATGAAAAGGTCAATGTCAAACAAGCAGATCTTATCAAATTTCTAGTCGCTAGCAAAAAAAGAAGTTATTTAAACAATGATCTTAAAAAAGACCTTGAAAATATGGGCTTTAAAGAGCTAGAGCCAAATTCTCTCACGCAAACCATACATAAAAAAGCCGAAAAGCTTTTCGAAGCTAAGGAACGCGACTGCTCTTTTTCCTCCTTACTTTATCATCATAATATTTATCTTAGCATTAACTGCGAACATTTTAATGGAATTTTCAAGCAAAAAGACAATGATAGAATTTATGGACTTTTGTTTGCTAGCTTTTTCTTTTTTGCCTTTTTGTTTATTTTTATGTATTTTTCTGTATTAAATTCCCTAAAACCTTTCAAAAAACTTAAAAATGAAATTATTAAAATTAATAGCAACGAAACGCCCAACTTTAAAGGCTACTCCAAAGATGAAATAGGTATGATCGCCTTAGAATTTGACAAGGCTTATCGCAAAAATCAAGATCTTATCCACTCAAGGCAGCTTTTCTTAAGGACCATTATGCACGAGCTTAAAACGCCTATTGGTAAGGGCAGAATTATCGCTGAAATGATCAAAGATGAAAAGCAAAAAATTCGCCTTATAGAAATTTTTGAAAGAATGAATAACCTCATCAACGAATTTGCCAAAATAGAAAATCTTTTTTCAAAAAATTACAATCTTATTCTTGAAAATCACCATTTTAGCACCTTTTTAAATGAAGCGAAAAATTCTCTTTTAAGAGATGATTTTGACAAAGTAATTAAAATTAATTTACATAATGACCCTATTATTAACGCTGATAGAGAAATTTTTTCTCTCATTATTAAAAATCTTTTGGATAATGCCCTTAAATACTCCACAAACGGCACTTGTGAGCTGGAGTGTTTTGAGCATTATTTTGTGATTAAAAACCAAGGACAAGCCCTAGAATATCCTTTAGAATTTTACACTAAAGCCTTTACGCGCGATAAAAACACAAAAGATAAAGAAGGTATGGGACTTGGGCTTTATATTATTTATGAAGTATGTAAATTACACAATTTTGAATTAAAGTATGAATTTAAAGAACAAACACATCATTTTGAGATTTTTTTTGGAGAAAATAATGGCTTATAAGGGCTTAGAAAAATTTAACGAATTAGTTGAAAGCTTTGCCAATCTTCCCACCATAGGCAAAAAAACGGCAATTCGCCTAGCTTTATATATTTGTATGCAAAATCCTTTGGAGGGTATGAAGCTCTCTCATAATATAGAAAACGCCCTAAGATTTATCAAAAGCTGTAAGCAATGTGGGGCTTTAAGTGAAAATGAACTTTGCGAAATTTGCACAGATACTCAAAGAGATGAAAACCTCATTTGCCTTGTGGAAAACGCTAAGGATATTTTAATCCTAGAGGAAAGTGGTGGATATAATGGCTTTTACTTCGTCCTTGATGAATTAAACGAAGAAAAATTAAGCAAACTAAAAGCAATGATAGAAAAATTAAAAAGCAAAGAGCTTATTTTTGCACTAACTCACAGCGTTCATTCTGACGCAACAATCTTCTTCATAGAAGAAAATTTGAAAAATTTAGAATTAAAATTAAGTAAGATAGCGCAAGGAATTCCAAGCGGAGTGAATTTAGAAAATGTCGATTTCATTTCTCTTCACCGCGCTATGAATTTCCGCACTAAAATCCACTAAATTTTTTGGATTAAAAAACGCAAAGTTGGTCCATCTTGATCGATTTCAAGCACCTTAGAGCCTCTATTTTTCACATCATTTGGGATAGAGTGTATGCTTTGCGGACAATCACAAAGCACCTCTAAAATTTCCCCACTTTTAAGCTCATCTAAAGCATCTAAGGTCGCAATGGCAGGGTAAGGACAAGCCTCACCCTCTAAATTTAAACTATAAGCTATCTTCATCATATCCCCTTAAAAAAATTTTTCTTATAGCATAAAATCAAAACAAATACAAAAATAAAAAGTGTGAAATTAAGCCCAAAACCCGTCAAATTTCCCAAACTTAATAAATTAATCTTCACTCCGTCTTTTAAAGCACTAGGGATCAAATCATAACTCAAAGCCAAAATCATAGTCCCAGCTATATTTGCCACGCCCACAAGCATAAAATGCGTCTGTCCCTCAAAAGCCCTATAAGTCCAGCCACACTCACAACCCCCAGCAAACACTATCCCAAAGCCAAATAAAAACGCCCCCAAAGCAAGAGCAGGAGAAAGTTCTATAAGCTTCGTGCCGTGTCCTTGTAAAATAAAGGCAAAGGCGATTAAAGAAGCGATAATCATACCCATTAAAGCACCTTTTACAGCCTTATCCCTGCCAAATAAAAATAAGTCTCTAAAACAAGAAGTAAAGCAAATTTGTGCCCTTGCTATCACAAAGCCAAAACCAAAGCCAAACAAAAGTGCGAGACTTAAAAGACTTGATTTATCCTTGACATTAAGCTCACCCGCACTCAAATAACCCAAAGTAAGCACAAAAAGTATAAAAAGCACACTGCCTAATGCAAAATGCACCCTCGCTCTAGTTTTGTCAGGCTTTAAAGTGCAATTTGCCTTATCCACTTTCATTAATTTTGCCTTAGGTTTGAAAAAAGGCATATTGCAAAGCTTTACGCCTACATAAATTCCCCCGACCATAAAAAGTGTAAAAATCCAAGTATGCAAAGAAAAATAAGGAAGTCCAGTAAAAAAATTCGCCAAATTACAGCCAAAAGCAAGCCTTGCTCCAAAACCAGCCAAAGCACCGCCTACAAGGGCTTGGAAAATTCTTATTTTACTAGCTGGAAGTCGCCATTTGACTTTATTAGCCCAAAGCGCAGCGATAAAACAGCCCACAAACATACCTATAAGTATTAAGCCGTCCGTTCTTGTGAGAGGAGTGCCACTTAAATTTTGCTTTTGATAGTAAGAATAAGAGCTTAAATCCACCCCAAAAAGCTCCAAAAATTCCCCGCCCCAGCGAGTCATCTCTCCTGTTACAGCCCACACACTACCAAAAATGCCAAAATAAACAGCACTCAAAATTCCAAGTGCGACTAAGGCTTTATAATTGTCCCAAAAATTAACGAGATATTTTTGTTTGAAAGAGTGCATAAAAATCCTTTGTATTATCAAAACTTGATGATGAATTATAATAATTTTTAGCCAATAAAAGGCTTATTTGATACGCAAAATGCTATAATGCAAAATTTAAATCAATCCAAAGGGATACAATGAAAAAGCTCATCATAGCCACGAGAAAAAGCCCACTGGCTTTATGGCAAAGTGAATTTGTAGCGGATATTTTACGCAAAACACACGGCATAGAAGTGCATTTAGAGGGCTTTAGCACTAAAGGAGATATTTTACTTGATAGCCCTCTAGCTAAAATAGGCGGTAAAGGACTTTTCACAAAAGAGCTTGAAAATGCTATGCTAGAAAATAAGGCTCATTTAGCCGTGCATAGCTTAAAAGATGTGCCTAGCTTTTTACCGCAAGGCTTAGTTTTAGCCGCACTTAGCGTAAGAGAAGATGACACAGACGCGCTTTTAAGTGAGCTTTATAAAGACTTAAACGCCCTACCACAAAACGCTAAAGTCGGCACAACAAGCTTAAGGCGTAAAATGCAGCTTTTATCCTTGCGTCCTGATTTACGCATTATCAATTTAAGGGGCAATGTCAATTCTAGGCTTAAAAGACTTAAAGACGGCGAATTTGACGCTATTATTTTGGCAAGTGCAGGGGTCAAAAGACTAGGGCTTGAGAGCGAGGTCAAATTCATTTACCGCTTTAGCAAAGATGAGCTAGTCCCAGCCGCGGCGCAGGGGATTTTGGGCATTGAGGCTAGGGACGAGGGCGAAATTCTAGCCCTGCTTGAGTGTCTTAATGATGAAGAAGCTATGATTGAGAGTATGATAGAGCGGGAATTTGTGCGTGTTTTAGAGGGGGGGTGTCAGGCGCCCATCGGCATCAATGCCGAATTTTCAGGAGGGCAAATCACCGTGCGAGCCGTACTTGGACTGCCCGATGGGAGCGAAATTTTACGCGAGAAAAAAGTGCTATCAAAAAGCGAGGTGGTGGGCTTTGGGGCGAAATTAGCCGATGAATTTTTAGAGCAGGGCGCGCGGGAGCTTTTAAAAAGAGCGGAGGCTATGCTATGAGACGCTTTATAGAACTTTTAAAGCAAAATGAGCTTTTAAAAATCATCGATGAACCTTTAGATGTAGAGCTTGAAATCCCCCATATCGCTTATATCGAGGCGAAAAAATTTGAAGAGGGAAAGGCGTTGCTTTTCACCCAGCCCATAAGGGAGAAAAAGGCTTATAAATACCCTGTTTTAATGAATACTTTTTGTAATCAAAAGGCTTTAAATTTAGCTCTAACGCGTGATTATGAAGAAGTAGCAAACGAAATTTCAAAGCTTACCAAGCTTCACATCCCCACGACTTTGAGGGCGAAATTGGACTTTTTCAGCCAAATTTCAAGGCTGCGTTTTGCCCCGCCGCGCCGCCTTGCTAAAACAAAGGCACTTTATGCGCACAAGATTCTCAAAAGCCTCAAGGAACTTCCTATTTTAAAGACTTGGGAGCAGGACGCGGCGCCCTTCATCACGATGGGGCAGGTTTATACAAAAAGCCTTGATGGGACGCAGAATAATCTTGGTATGTATCGTTTGCAGGTGAGCGGGGAAAATGAGCTTTTGATGCACTGGCAAATTCACAAGGACGGGGCGCATTTTTACCACGAGTATAAAAGGGCTGGGCGCTCTAGGATGCCTGTGAGCGTGGCGATAGGCGGCGATCCGCTTTACATTTGGTGCGCGCAGGCGCCGCTTCCTAAGGGCATATTTGAGCTTTTACTTTATGGCTTTATCAAAAGGCAAAACGCAAGGCTTACGCCGTGTGAAAATGGGATTTTCGTGCCTTATGATAGCGATTTTGTGATTGAGGGCTGGGTGGATTTAGAAAATTTTAAGCTTGAGGGTCCTTTTGGTGACCACACGGGCTTTTATACCCCGCCTGAGCTTTTTCCTGTGATGAGGGTGGAGAAAATTTATGCAAAAAAAGACGCCGTCTATCAAGCCACGGTGGTGGGAAAGCCCCCGCTTGAGGATAGGGTGATGGCTTTGGGGACGGAGAGGATATTTTTACCCCTTTTACAAACAACCGTGCCTGATTTGCTTGATTATAAAATGCCTGAAAATGGCGTTTTTCATAATCTTATCTTGGCAAAAATTAACACACATTATCCCGCCCACGCGCAGCAAATTGCTCACGCGCTTTGGGGCGTGGGGCAGATGAGTTTTGTTAAACACGCCCTTTTTGTGGATAAAGATGCGCCGAATTTAGAGGATTATGAAAGCTTAATCCCCTATATTTTAAACCGCTTTGATGTGGAGAAAATTTATATCTCTCAAGGCATTTGCGACCAGCTTGACCACGCCTCACCCAATGCTTGTTTTGGCGGTAAGGCAGCCCTTGATGCAACTTGTAATTTTAATGCTAAAGAGCTTGAAATTTTAAGCGATGAAATGCTTAAAAGTCTTTTTGAAAAAGAGCTTGAAATTCACGCCTTAAAGCAGTTTTATACAGAGTGTAAAAGCCCTATTGTGTGTATTTTATACGATAAAAAAGAAAGCGTTAAAGCAAGCTTTGAAAAGCTTTTAAAATACAAAAAGCATTTTAGAATTCTCATCTTTTTAGATAGAGAAAATCACCTAGAAAACCCCTATATGCTAGTGTGGCGTGTGGTTAATAATCTAGACGCACAAAGAGACATTTTTATCAAAAATGATTGCATAGCCTTAAACGCCACAGCGAAAAATGAATTTGAAAATTATCAAAGAGAGTGGCCAAAGCAGACAGACTGCTCCAAAAAAGTAGTGGAAAATCTCATCTTGCGTAATATTATTGAAGAAGACACAAAGCTTTTTAAACAATTTGAAATTTTTGACTAAATTTAGCCAAACCCTCCTCTTAAATTCAATTTGGCACATTTTTTGCTTATGACTTTGTAGAGAAAATTTTTAAATTTTTGCATTTTTAGCTATTTAGAAAATTTTCATTTAGTCGATATAAGAAGTAGAAATTTTAAAAAGGACTTTAAAATGGAAATATCGAAGGCAATAACTAGGCAGCAAATGGACTTAACCGCAAAAAGTCAAAGTCTAAACACTGCTGATAACTCTAAAATAGTAGAGACAAGCAAGACAAACGCAGAGGCTACGCAAGGAAAGCAAAGCTTTGCAGAGCAGTTAAAAGAAGTCGCACAAAAGCTTAACGACCAAGCGGAGTCTTTAAACACAAATGTGCGTTTTGGCTATAACGATAAGATAAATTCGATGTATCTTAGCGTGACGGAAAAAAGCACGGGCAAAGAGATACGCCAAATTCCAAGCGAAGAGGCGATGCGACTGAGTGAGCACTTTAGAGAAGTGATAGGAATGATATTCGATAAGGAGAGTTAAAATGGCATTAGGAACTTTATCAAGCTTAGGCTTTGCTTCTGGGGTTTTAACCCAAGAGACCATTGACAAATTAAAAAAAGCAGAAGAAAAAGCACGAATAGACCCTTACACTAAGGATATAGAGGAAAATACGGCTAAGCAAAAAGACTTAACCGAGATAAAAACCAAGCTTTTGAGCTTTCAAACGGCTGTGTCTTCGCTAGGAGATGCCACAGCTTTTGCGGCGAGGAAGGTTAGCTCTAGCATCAAGGATAACCCAGCAGCCGAGCTTACTGCGGATGCGGGTGTGGCTTTACAAAGTATGAAGGTTGATGTCAAAAAGTTAGCCGAAAAAGATGTGTATCAAAGTAATGCTTTAAGTAACGACACAGGCTTTATCAATGCAAGCTTAACAAAAGAAACAAAAATCACCTTTTTCCAAAATGAAAAAGCCTACACAGTAACCATTGATAAAAACACGACTTATAAGGATTTAGCGGAGAAGATTAACACCGCAAGCGATGGTAACATAGTCGCTAAAATCATCAACACAGGCGAAAAGCCCGATGGCTACCGCCTTACTCTTACGAGTAAAGAAACAGGCGAGGACAATGCCATAAGCTTTTATCCGGGTGCTAAGGTGGAGGTAACTGACCCACAAACAGGAAAAAAAGAATGGAAGTATCAAGAAAGCAATGAAGCTGAGGATATTTTCAAAAATCTAGGCTGGGAGCTTAATACTAGCACTCCTTTAAAGCCTGAAGATGTGGAGAAAAATAAAAAGGGTTACGGTGTAAAAGACCAGACAAATCACCTTAAAACCGCCGGCGATGCGGAATTTACCCTTGATGGGGTAAAGATGATACGCCCTAGCAATACCATCACCGATATAGGCGTGGGGCTTAAGCTCACGCTTAATAAAGTAGGCGAGGTAAATTTTGAAGTGCAGCAGGATACCGAAGCAGTAAGTAAGGCTATGGAGGACTTAGTCAATGCCTACAATGACCTCGTGGCTAATCTCAATGTCGCAACCGACTATAATAAAGAAACAAAAGCCGCAGGGGTGCTAAATGGTATCAGTGAGGTAACAAGCATACGCTCAAGCATCACTTCAGTGCTTTTTGACTCTGTGCCTGTGGAGGGCGTGGTAAAAGATGCAAATGGAAATGATGTGAAAACCACAGTAATGCTTTCTATGCAAGACTTTGGGCTTAAGGTAAGCAAAGATGGGAATTTAAGCTTTGTAAAGAGTGATTTTGAGAAAAAGATGAAAGAGGATATTTCTTTTGCCGAAAGCTTTTTCGCAGGGGTAACTAAATATAAAGATATCAACCACTCAAGCAATTTTGTAGAAAATGGAAAAGGTCCTAATCAAGATATGGAATTTAAAAAAGGCGATTTTAAAATCATCTTTAATCACGAAACTTATGATTTATCTAAGGGTAAAGACGGAAAGCCTTTCAAGCTAACAGATAAAGATGAGCAAGAAAGAATGCAAAATTTGGTAAGCCATATTAATTCTTTCAACATAGACGGCTTAACCGTGAAGCTTGAAGAAGCTAATGAAGGTGGTAAAAAAGGCTATAAAATCAAATTCCACAGCGAAAATGGCTCGGACTTTGGCATAGAGGGAAAAGAAGAAGTGCTTAAGAAATTTGGCCTTTCTAGGACGAATATCGCTGCTCAGCCTATCGAGGGGAAAGGAATTTTTGCTAAGCTTAAAAATACGCTTAAAAATATGACGGGCAAAAACGGCTCACTAACTAAATACGATGAGGGACTTACCAAGGATACTAAAAAACTCAACGAGTCTAAAGAATCAACCCAAGATATGATAAACAAGAGATATGAAACAATGCAAAATCAGTTTTTGCAGTATGAGGTCATCTTAAATAGACTCGATACGCAGCTTAAAACCATAACTAATATGATTAACGCTGCGAATCAGTCTAATAGCTAAGGATAGATGATGGAAAATAATCTAGCTTATAGCGTTTATTCGCAGTCGCAAGTGGGGATAGAATCCCCACAAAGACTTGTTGAAATGCTTTATGAGGGAATTTTACGCTTTTGTGCGAGGGCAAAACACGCTATAAGAAATGAGGACATCGAACAAAGGGTGTATTTTATCAAACGCGTAACGGCGATTTTTATAGAGCTGACAAATAATTTAGACTATGAAAAAGGAGGCGAGGTCGCCTTTTACCTAGCAGGACTTTACACAAGGGAAATTCAGCTTTTATCCTTAGCAAATTTAAAAAATAGTGAAGAAAAAATCGATGAAGTCATTAATGTAACTAAAGGACTCTTAGAGGCTTGGAGAGAAGTGCATAGCAATGAAAATCAATGAGTGGATTAAAGAATTTAAACTCGCCCTTATAGAGGAAGATACCGACAAGATAGAGATTTTATCTTCTACGCTTGATTTAAAAGCTATGGTTGAGAATTTAGACGATGATGAAAGCTTAAAAGAAAATTTAAATGCCCTACTTTCTCAACTAGAAGCCCTCTTAAAAGAAGCAACTAAGCTCATTGGAGCTAAAAAAGACTATCAAGCCACAGAATTACAAAAATTTCAAAAGGCTCTTCATTACATCAAAGCATAGCGATAAGCCGAGTTCTGTCGTGAATGCTCATTTATCTAGTTTTGTTTTTGCAAACAAAATCAAGCGAAGGGTTAAAATAAAGACGATAACCACCCCTTCTTGCTGCACATTGGGTTTACATAGCCGACTTTGTTGCCAAAATCGCTGGTGGGCTCTTACCCCGCCGTTTCACCTTTCCCGCTTTCGCGGTAGTTTGCTTTCTGTTGCACTTTCCCTTAGGTCGCCCTAGCCATCGGTTAGATGGAATGCTTGTCTTTTGCAGCTCGGACTTTCCTCTTCTTGCGAAGCGAGCATTTACTATGCTTTGAAGTGCAAATTTTAATCAATTAATCTTAATACAAAAACAAATTTACTTTTTTTATTTTATAATTTTTAACTTTTTAAAGGAGTTTTAATGCTAAGAAAATTAAAAAATAAAAAAAGTGTTTTTTTAAAAAACTTCGTGATGCACTTGAGCTTGATAAAATTCAAAGAAATTTAGAGCTTATAGAAAGAAAGCAATTTTTACATCTTTTTACGCAAAGTATGCAAAATGCCACTAAAAAAGATTTTAAGGCAAATCATTTTGTGCTGTTTGACTACTCTCATCATACGCATTTAGGTTATCATAATTTAGGTGATTTTATCCAAACTATCGCCACAAAAGCCGCCATTAAAAAGAATTTTTCTAAAGTAGAATTTGAATACTCTAGCAGTGAAAGCCTGATGTTTAAGCAAGGTGGAGGCATAGTTATTATGCAAGGCTATTTTTCTCTTAGCAATAATTTTCTCCCGCCACCTAGCCTTTTATGCGTTTTCATCGGCACGCATTTTAACCCTAGCGCGATGAATTTTATACAATTTTTTAACGCACATTTTCCGCATTATTTCAAAAATAAAGACTTAGGATGCAGAGATAATTTTACTTTGGAATTTTGTCAAAAAATGGGCTTTAATGCCTATCTTTCAAGATGTTTAACCTTAACTTTAGATAAAAGAGAAAAAAGCGAAACGCAAAGTGTGATTTTTCTAGTCAATGTCGATGAAGATTTAATGCCTTTTATCCCTCAAAATTTACGCGAAAATGCTGAATTTATCAATCAAAAATCCATCAAAATAGAAGATGAGCCAAGCTTTAGTCAAGAGCATTTTTTTAACAAAACGCAAAATTTACTTAGACGCTATAAAAACGAAGCAAAACTCATCATCACCACAGGACTTCACATCGCATCCCCTTGCACGGCTATGGGAATTCCTGTCATTTTAATCGCACAAAATGAAGAACAACTTAACCGCTTTTCAGCCCTAAAGGGCATTATCCCCATTTATACTAAAAAAGATTTAGAGCAAAATGCGGTCGATTTTTCCCCTAAAGTGCCAAATATCGAAGATTTAAAAGAGGCTATGCTAGAAAATGTAAAACTTAGCATTGACAAAGAACGAGGCAAAGAGATAGACACGCAAAAGCTCAAAAAATTACGCGAATTTATAGCAACTTATAAAGCAAATCGCTTTCATTAAGTTTTAAAAGAATTTTGGCTAGAATACGCTTTTAATTTAACAAAAGGAAAAATTATGGCAACTTATGCAATGGGTGATTTAAAAAAGGGACTTAAGATAGAAATTGACGGCGTTCCGTTTAAGATAGTAGAGTATCAACATGTAAAACCGGGCAAGGGACCGGCTTTTGTCCGCGTGAAAATCAAGTCTTTTATAGACGGCAAGGTTTTGGAAAAAACTATCCACGCAGGAGATAAATGCGAAGCTCCAAATTTAGAACAAAAAACTATGCAGTATCTCTATGATGATGGAGAAAATTGTCAATTTATGGATACGCAAAGTTACGAGCAAGTGGCTATCAGCGATGATGATGTGGGCGAGGCTAAAAAATGGATGCTTGATGGTATGATGGTCGAAGTGCTTTTTCACAATGGCAAAGCCATAGGCGTGGAAGTGCCTCAAGTAGTTGAGCTTAAAATCATCGAAACCGCTCCAAATTTCAAAGGCGATACACAAGGCTCAAATAAAAAACCCGCCACGCTTGAAACAGGTGCTGTGGTGCAAATCCCTTTTCATGTTTTAGAGGGCGAAGTAATACGCGTGGATACTTCAAGAGGCGAGTATATAGAAAAAGCAAATAAATAATGATAAAAATCATCGGTGCAAGAGAAAATAATCTCAAAAATATCAATCTTAACCTACCTAAAAATAAACTCATCGTTTTCACAGGCTTAAGCGGTAGCGGTAAATCTACCCTTGCCTTTGGCACACTTTATGCCGAGGGGCAACGCCGCTACATTGAAAGCTTAAGTGCTTATGCAAGGCAGTTTTTAGATAAGGTAGGCAAACCAGAAGTCGATAAAATCGAGGGCTTAACCCCAGCCATAGCGATTGACCAAAAAACAACTTCTAAAAATCCACGCTCCACGGTGGGAACGATAACAGAAATTTATGATTATTTACGCTTACTTTATGCGAGGGTTGGGGTGCAGCATTGTCATCAATGTGGAGAAAAAATTTCTTCGATGAGTGCAGCGGACATTGTCAGCGAAATTTTAAAACTTCCAAAAGGTGCTAAAATCATCATCTACGCTCCGCTTGTGCGTGATAAAAAGGGAACTTATACGGATTTACTTGAAAATTTACGCAATAAAGGCTATATAAGGGCGCAAATTGACGGCGTTTTGGTGCGGCTTGATGAGGACATTGAACTAGCAAAAACTAAAAAGCACACTATAAAACTTGTTATTGATAGAATTGAAGTGCAGGAAAATCTTCTCGCTCGCCTTGCAAGTGATATAGAAAAAGGCTTAGAAGAGAGCTTTGGAGAATTAGAGCTTGAGATTATAAACGCGGAAGAGCTTGGAATTTCAAAGCATTATCATTATAGTGAGCATTGTGCGTGTTTTGCTTGTAAAATTTCTTTCACTCCGCTTGAGCCTTTAAGCTTTTCTTTTAATTCTCCAAAGGGGGCTTGTGAGGCTTGTGATGGGCTTGGAATCCACTACACCTTAGATATGAAAAAAATTATTGATGAGACTTTAAGCCTTGAAAATGGGGCAATTAAAACGATGTATGGTTTTAATAAAAGCTATTATTATAAATTTCTCATCGCTTTTTGTGAGCAAAATCAAATCCCTATCAAAATCCCTTTTAGTGAGCTTAGTGAAGAGCAAAAAAGGCTTATTTACTATGGCAATGCGAAGCAGATTGAGTTTTTTTGGAAAAGAAATCGCCTCAAACGCACTTTTGAGGGCGTAGTGAAAATCGCTTACGATATGCTTAAAGATGAAAAAGATTTAAATGACTATATGAGTGAGAAAATTTGTAAGGACTGCGGTGGGCATAGATTAAAACCTCAAAGTTTAGCCGTAAATGTAGCAGATAAGGGCTTGGGTGAAATTTTAGATATGAGTGTGGAGGACTGCACCGCATTTTTTTCTAAAGAAGCGAATTTTAGCTATTTAAACGCACAGGAAAAACTCATCGCAAAGCCGATTTTAAAGGAGATTAATGAAAGATTATTTTTCCTTTATGATGTGGGGCTTGGCTATCTTAGCTTGGGGCGTGATGCAAGGAGCATTAGCGGAGGTGAAGCACAAAGAATTCGCATCGCTTCTCAAATAGGCAGTGGCTTAAGTGGTGTGATGTATGTGCTTGATGAGCCTAGTATAGGACTTCACGAAAGAGATACGCAAAAACTCATCAAAACACTAAGAAATTTACAAGAAAAGGGTAATACTCTCATCGTAGTTGAGCACGATAAGATGACGATTGAGGAGGCAGATTTCATCGTAGATATAGGTCCTAGAGCAGGGAAGTTCGGTGGTGAGGTCGTTTTCGCTGGCACTTACAAAGAACTGCTAAAAAGCAAAAGTGAAACCGCCCTTTATATGAGTGGAAAAAAGCAAATTTCACATTCTTTAAACCGCCCTCAAAAAAAATGGATAAAACTCAAAAATGTCAGTATTAATAATATTAAAAATTTAAATGCCAACTTTCCTTTACAAAATTTAGTCGCCATTACTGGCGTTTCAGGCTCTGGCAAAAGCTCTTTAATCCTTCAAACTCTTTTACCTTTCGCACAAGAAGCCCTTAATCACGCTAAAAAAGTTAAAAAACTTGGAGGCGTTGAGATTGAGGGGCTTGAGCTTTTAGATAAGGTGATTTATCTAGACCAAAGTCCCATAGGTCGCACTCCTCGCTCAAATCCTGCTACTTATACAGGTGCAATGGATGAGATAAGAAATCTTTTTGCTGCCACAAAAGAAGCAAAGATGAGAGGCTATAAAGCGGGGCGTTTTTCCTTTAATGTCAAGGGAGGGCGTTGTGAAAAATGTAGCGGCGATGGTGAGATTAAGGTAGAAATGCACTTTTTGCCCGATGTAATGGTCGTTTGTGATACTTGCAAGGGAAAAAGATATAATGATGCTACCTTAGAGATAAAATATAAGGGCAAAAATATCAGTGAAATTTTAAATATGAGTATTTTGGAGGCAAATGAATTTTTTGCTTCTGTGCCTAAGATTAAACAAAAACTAGACACCCTTGTCAAAGTAGGACTTGACTATCTTACCCTTGGACAAAATGCTACAACTTTAAGTGGAGGCGAAGCCCAAAGAATTAAACTTGCCAAAGAATTAAGCCGCAGCGATACGGGCAAAACGCTTTACATACTCGATGAGCCGACAACAGGACTTCATTTTGATGATGTGAGTAAATTAATTAGTGTTTTGCAGCACTTAGTCGAGCTTAAAAATTCCGTCTTAGTCATCGAGCATAATTTAGATGTGATTAAAAACGCTGATTATATCATTGATATGGGACCTGAGGGTGGCGTAAAAGGCGGTAAAATCATAGCAGAGGGTAATGTCTCTACCCTAGCCAAAGCCCATAAAAAAAGCTATACGGGACATTATCTTAATTTAGAATTAAAGAATTGCAGATGAAAGCTTATTTAATAGACGCAGAAAATGTCAGTCCGCATAATTTTTTCAAAAACTACAAATTCAAAAAAGAGGAAAAAAATATTTTTTATATCGTAGGAAATTCACATCTACACTTTAATACGCGTTGTTTAAAAATCCTTAGCAAAACAAAATATGAAATTTTTACTTTCGACCATCCTAGCAAAGATTATGCGGATAAAATTATTCTTACCCTACTTGGAATTTTGGCTACAAAAAAGAAAATTACGGATATTTACATCATTAGCAATGATAAAATTTTTGAAAATCTTGAGTATATGTATGAATTTTTTGGCAAAGAAATTCACCTTATTCATATTCAAAGAGAAGAACCCTTTTTTCTCAAACACGAAAAAGACATCATTAAGCTCTTAGAAAAAGTAAATTCAAAAAGTGAATTTCACACTCTTTTGCAAAAAACATACCAAAAAACCGCTACAAACATTTATCGTTTTATCAAAACAAATCGCCCAGAACTTTTAAAAACATTAGAAAATGTTTGATTTTTTTTATAGTAATCTAAGCTATATTGGGCTTTTCATTGTATCTTTTCTCTCTTCCACACTTTTACCCTTAGCAAGCGAAGCCTTTGTGGTGGCTTTTGTTAAATTTGATTTTGACCCCACTTTAGTGCTTTTAACAGCGACTTTAGCTAATACACTAGGAAGTCTTAGCACTTACGCCTTAGCCTATTTTGGTAAAGAAAAAATCCTACAAAAATACTTTGCCTCATCTTTAAAAAAACTAGAAAACTACACTCTAAATTTTTATAAATTAGGATGGCTTTTTGCTTTTTTAAGTTTTTTACCCTTAGTAGGAGATCTTTTTGCTTTAGGACTTGGCTTTGCTAAATATCCTTTTATAAAAACAGCCTTTTTTATCGCTTTGGGTAAATTGAGTCGTTATTTTTTATTAATTTCTCTTAGCTCTTAAATGATGAAAGCTCTCAAAGGCTTACATTTATCTCAAATTTATAAAAAACACTGATAGAAAAAAATAAAGTATAAAGCAAATAATAAAACAAAGAAAAAGATTAAAAATTGTCATAAAAACATTATAACTTTAAAATATATGTTTTAGTTTGTTTTTCATAAAGCAGTTAATCTTAAATTCCTAACATCTTTATCCAAACCTCATGGTGGGCCTAACAAGACTTGAACTTGTGACCTCACCCTTATCAGGGGTGCACTCTAACCAGCTGAGCTATAGGCCCTTAAGAAGAATGGTGGAGAATAGCGGGATCGAACCGCTGACCTCCTGCGTGCAAAGCAGGCGCTCTCCCAGCTGAGCTAATTCCCCAATTAGCTTTATCATCAATCTTTAAAATCCAAACAAGGACGATTGAAAGGCAAGTTTGTGAGAAACTTGACTTTTATACTCTATCCTAACGAAAGGATAAAGTTGTACTCTAGAAAGGAGGTAATCCAACCGCAGGTTCTCCTACGGTTACCTTGTTACGACTTCACCCCAGTCGCTGATTCCACTGTGGGGGATAGCTT
>NZ_JANURX010000039.1:0-837 GCF_030250085.1 Campylobacter felis | reverse complement strand
AGAACCAAAGCGAGTGATTTTTTCATTTTTTTCTCCTTGTTATAAAAAAATGTTCGTTAAATTCTTATTTTTTATATCTATAAAAAGTATAATTTAATACATACATTGTGTTATAATTAAGTGTATTTATACCATTTAATTAAATCAACGAATTTTGTAGTAGGAGAAATATGGTTTTAGCATACATTAGGGTAAGCACTAATAAACAGGATATAGAAACACAAAAATATCAAATTTTACAATATGCTTTTAATGAAAAATTGAATATAGATGAATTTGTAGAAGTGCAGCAAAGCTCCACTAAAAGTCCGCATAAAAGAAGAATTAATGAATTGAAATCTAAAGTTAACAAGGGCGATATATTAATTGTTTATGAAATTTCGAGACTTGGTAGGAGTATGTTTGAAACTATGAATTTGATTTTAGAGTTATCAGAACAAGGAGTTCAATTTGTCTTTTTAAAACAACCTGAACTTAGCAGTTTTAATAGTGCCCACTCAAAATTATTGCTGAGTTTTTATACCTATATGGCAGAAGTAGAAAAAGATTTTATCTCACAAAGAACAAAGGCTGGACTTGAAAAAGCTAGAGCAAATGGAAAGATTTTAGGGCGTCCTGTTGGCTCTTATTCTAGTATGTATGATGAGCATTTGGAAACAATTAAAGAACTCATAGATAAAGAATTATCTTTAAAATCTATTTGGAAGTATATAGGCAAAAAAGGTAGCTATGTAACATTTTACAATTTTTGCAAATCAAGAAAACTAATAACAAAGAGTTTATCATAAATTAAGTTTTATTTGATATAGTTTTAATTTAACGAACATTTTTTTATAA
>NZ_JANURX010000038.1:0-946 GCF_030250085.1 Campylobacter felis | reverse complement strand
TATTACCGCGGCTGCTGGCACGGAGTTAGCCGGTGCTTATTCCTTTGGTACCGTCAAAATTCTTCCCAAAGAAAAGGAGTTTACGCTCCGAAAAGTGTCATCCTCCACGCGGCGTTGCTGCGTCAGGCTTTCGCCCATTGCGCAATATTCCCTACTGCTGCCTCCCGTAGGAGTCTGGACCGTGTCTCAGTTCCAGTGTGAGAGCTCATCCTCTCAGACCTCTTAAGCGTCATAGCCTTGGTAGGCTTTTACCCCACCAACTAGCTGATACTATATAGTCTCATCCCGCACCGAAAAATCTTCACCGCTTGAATTTCATCTTAAGTGAATATGAAATAACAAATCAAGCTTTAGAATTTAAAGTTAAAGCTTTTTAAAAACTTTGCTCTTGGCTCAAATTTAAAAAGTTTTTATTCTTGGTTTAAATTTAACAAAGTTTTTCAATCAAATTCAGGCCTTCATACTCAATTAAGATGAAAAAATCCAAGTCAGTTTGAATCATTAACTTTCCCCACCTCACCTGTGTGAGGCGGGAGTATGGGGTATTAGCACTCATTTCTAAGTGTTGTCCCCCAGTGCGGGGCAGATTAACTATACCTTACTCACCCGTGCGCCACTAATCCACCTCTAGCAAGCTAAAGGCTTCATCGTTCGACTTGCATGTATTAGGCACGCCGCCAGCGTTCACTCTGAGCCAGGATCAAACTCTCCATATTTTTATCTTCTTTAACGTCAGGCAAAGCCTGACTAAGAAGCAACACTAAAGATAAGATTGCTAAACACAATCCATTAATTAGGTTATTCCCTAGTATCTTTAGCTTTAGTGCTATGAAGTTTTAATCTAAAACTTTTATTTGTTTAGCTTTACTAATATATAGTAAAGTTGGCTCAATCGTCACTTATTTAGATTTCAAAGATTGACTATAAGATTTAAATAACAATGTTG
>NZ_JANURX010000037.1:0-1076 GCF_030250085.1 Campylobacter felis | reverse complement strand
ATAGGGCTCTGAATGATTGTAAGCAAATGGTTTCAGGTTCTATTTCACTCGGCTCACCGCCGTTCTTTTCACCTTTCCCTCACGGTACTTGTTCGCTATCGATCTGGTAGTAGTATTTAGGGTTGGATAGTGGTCTACCCAGCTTCAGACAGGATTTCGCGTGTCCCGCCCTACTCAGGATACTGCTAGCTAAGGTTAGGTTTTCGCATACGGGACTATCACCCTCTATGGCTACACTTTCCAGAGTGTTCTGCTAACCTTCGCCCTTGCACATTGCAGTCCTACAACCCCCAGTGCAAGCACTGGGTTTGCCCTCTTACGCTTTCGCTCGCCGCTACTGACGCAATCTCTTTTGATTTCTTTTCCTGAGGGTACTAAGATGTTTCAATTCCCCTCGTTCGCTCCGTATCGGTAAGATATATCTCTATATCTTGGGTTGCCCCATTCGGAAATCTAGGCATCAAAGCTTCTTGACAGCTCCACCTAGCTTATCGCAGTCTAGTACGTCCTTCATCGCCTCTACCAGTCAAGGCATCCACCATTCGCTCTTAGTAGCTTACCTTTTTATGTTCTTTTAGCGTATGGGCAAAGCCCATACTAAGAAGCAAAGCTAAAGGCCTACCCCGCCAAGCCTAATAAAATATTAAGCTTAACTAGAAGTTACCTTAACTTATTTCCTTAAACTAAAAAAGTTTTATAACATAATAAACTTATTGTGTTATGTTTGATTCTAAAACGCATCACTTCCTTGCTAAAGTTTAATGATAAAAGAGCTATATTATAAATTGAAACTATATATTTAAAGATAGGTTCATTATATATGAAGACGGAAAGTGTTTAATCTTTAGTTCATATAAACGCAAAGTCAATGTGAAGCTAAAGCGTGTATTAAACTTTATTTCTTTTATCCTTTAACAAGGTTCAGTAAAATTGTTTATTAAAACTTGCTTGTGACTCTTAACAATAATAAGTTAAAGAACGGCTTTCTAAAGGAGTTAAAATGTTGTATTTAGACTTTTTTAGAAAGTGAAAGTCGAAATTATACATAAAGAAGCTTAAGGGAAGATGAAAGTGGG
>NZ_JANURX010000035.1:0-1574 GCF_030250085.1 Campylobacter felis | reverse complement strand
ATAAAGCGGCGCTTGGTTAGCTATGATTTCATTTTCATCAAACTCAAACTCCTCACTCACCCAAAAAGCATAATCAATCACACTTTTATGACTTATGCTTACTCCCTTAGGTAGCCCTGTGCTACCACTTGTAAAAAAGACATAAAGTAAATTTGTATCAATATGTCTTAATCTTGCCTTTGTTAAAGCCTCTTCATCTCTTTCATAGCTTTCAAAATCTTCTGTATAAAGTGTAGGTAAATCAAGCTTGTAATTTAAATTTTTTGAAGTGATGAAAGCCTTAGGTTTTAAAACCTTAATGATTTTTTCTATTCTTTCAAGGGGCATTTTTTCATCTAAGAGTGTGTAAAAATTCCCACTCTTTGCCACGCCAAAAAAACTAATAAGCGTGTTAATGCTTTTAGGTAAGATGATTAAAATGGGACTTTGTGTAAAAGTGGGTGTGAGAGTGTTTAAAAGTTTGCTAGCTACCTTTTGACTTAAATCATCAAATTCTTTATAAGTTATACTTACTCCCCCCATTTCCTTAAAAAGCATTTTTTGTGGGAATTTTTTCACACTTTTTTGTAAAAAGTCATCAATATGACATATCATCTTTTCTAGCCTTTCATCGTTTTTTTGTATAATAATCTAAATTTCAAAACAAAAGGCAAAAAATGCTTGTGGATAAAAGCTACCTTATTAAAAGCTGTGATGATGTAGAACTTGGGATTAAGAGGGAAAGTAAGCTGGAATTTAGGCTTTGTTATGATGATGAAAAAGAAATTAAAGCCCTTATTTTCATCATTCCCGGGCTTGGTGCGGATGCTGATGAGAATTATAGAGAGCATTTAGCTGGGTTTGTAGCAAGCGAATTTGAAGCAGCTGTTGTGAGCGTGAATTACCACTGCATAGGTAATCGCTCTCTTACTGGAGTAGATTTTTTCTTAGATGAAATCGATAAAATGATTATAGATGAGTTTTGTAAAAATATCCATTTTAAAACGCCTCCTTTAGACTCCATTAATTCCAAAGAAGCCCTTACCGCACTTTTAGAGCTTATCAACGCACAAATTCTTAAACTTAAGCAGCAAAAAAGACTTAATGATAGCTTTCACCCCACACTTACAGCCACTCTAAAACCTGCGAGAAATGAATATAATAATTTTGGCATTATGTCCGCCCTTGACATTTTAAACACTCTTTTTTATGTGCAAAAAAATGCTCCTTTTAGCACGGGGGGGGGTAAGCATTAGAAATTTACCTGTTATTTTAATCGGCTCATCTCACGGAGGCTACTTAGCACATTTAGTAAGCAAAATCGCTCCTTGGGCGATAGATGGGGTCATAGATAATTCAGGCTATGCGAAATTTCCTTGGCGTTTTATAGGCTTTGGTAAAGAAATTGATTATATGAAGCATATATCCGTAGGCACGGCTTATAAAGAGATAAATTTGCATTGTTTTGATAAAACCTTTTGGACTTCTAATCGGTATTCGCCTAATTTTTTCTCCCCTGCAAGAAGAAAAATCCGCTATATTTTAGAGCCAAAGCACCTTGAAATTCAAGCAAACTATCCCAAACCCATTTATGT
>NZ_JANURX010000034.1:0-1757 GCF_030250085.1 Campylobacter felis | reverse complement strand
ATCATACTGATTAAGATAGTTTCTAAAAGTGTATAAAATATGTGAAAATTCCCTTTGCTCATCTTTACTTAAGGCTTTAAAATCATCTAAATACAACGACCCGTCAAGACTCCCTCCATATCTTTGATAAAAATGCTCATAATTATCCACTACTTCACTTAAGGCATCGTTTTTTTCTGCTATAATATCCTCGTCAATCTTGTTGGCTGAAGATCTGTCAGTCTGTAAAAGTGTATCAGTGTAAAAAATTGACTTGGCATTTGGAGATTGATAGAGTATTTTTGCTCCATTTTCTACCTTATTTTTTAAAATATTTTCTTTTTTCGGTGCATTTGAAATGCTTATAAAATAATCTTTCGTTTCTAAATTGATACTTGTAAAATACTGCTTATCCTCGATTTGTTTCGCTAAAATAAGCATATTATCTCTATCTCTTAAAGCAAAGTCTGGATTTTGTAAAGTCTGCTTTATTTGCGGGATATATTTTTCACGCCCTTTTTCTACGATTTTATATAAACTTCCCTTTGTAAGCTTTAATTCCTTGCCTAAAGCCTCTTTTAGCTCACGCGGTAAATTTGGAATAAACTCCTCATCTAAGCTTTCAAGCCCAAAAGTTTCTAACCACGCTTTTTGCGTTTCTTTTGTGAGTGTGCGTTCCCTACCCTTTGTATCAAAAAAAGTTATATCCTCACTCCCCTTAGCTTCTTTTAGCTTTGTCAAATCCCTTTCAGGCTCTGCGTTTTGTATTTTTTTGTCTCCTAAAAGCTTTAAAGCCTTATCAATAAGCAAATTTACATCTTGCTCGTGGTTTTTTAAAACTTTTTCAAAATCTTTTATCACTCCTAAACTTGCTTGATTTTGGGTTAAAACAAGGGCTTTTTCTGTATTTTGCATTTTTGTTAATATTTTGTTGTTAAAGTCTATGTCCTCACCCTTTTTTATATCTTTTATAAGTTTTTCTGCATCATCATAAGCATCTAATAGCTTTATAACCCTAAACACTTCAAACATTGCATATTTATCAGACGCATTAAAGCCTTTGTATTTTGCTCTATCTACTGACGATGCGTAAGGCATTGTAGCTTTATTTGCTTTTTCCATAATCTCTTCTATAAACTCGGGCATTTTATGTTCTAAAGAGGACAAAGCTGATACTAAATTATCTATTATTTGTATTTTGTCGTTTTTGCTTAAGCTTTTGTTTTGCAAATCTTGTGCTAATTGCATAAACTTTTCTATTTCTCTTGTTGTAGTTTTTAAGGCTCGTTTTTTGCTTTGTTGTGGTATAATTTCATTTGTCAAAGCCGATTTAACGATTGGGCTAGAAGTTGAATCCGTAAGCTTATTTTGGTGCGGATATGCTGAAATAGGGGCTTTGTCATCTTTGATATAGCCTGTCAATACCCACTTCCTATCGATTCCATTATAGTCTAGTGCTATCACAGCCCTTTCATTCTCTGTATCTAAAAATACTCTTTTTGCCCCCTTGTCTATATTGCCATTTTCTATAATATCAGGCAAACTTTCCACAAATTCCAAAGCTTTCTGCTCTGCTTCTGCCTTACTAAATCCTTTTTCTATAAAGTCCTGCGTTCTACGCTCCAAAATATGCTTTAAGCCAAAATTCTCATCCCCCCATACCAAGTCAATATCTCCTAAGCCCTCTTTATAAAACGCTCCACTGACTTGGGCTTTGAATTCGCCTTTTTCGCCGCTTTCTTTAAAGGCTTGTGCTTCTCTGATTAGCTTTTTAACCG
>NZ_JANURX010000033.1:0-2129 GCF_030250085.1 Campylobacter felis | reverse complement strand
AGCAAAGTGCCTTAAATGGTAAGGAAAAAGCCTTTTTAATAAGGCATTTAGAGAGGGATTTGGACAAAATCAAGGCGAAAATCAAAGAAGAAGAGGCGTTAAAAGAAGCACAAAAAGAGTGGTTAGAAACTTTTGGCTTGAAAAGTATGGACGAGACTTACACGCCGAAATTTAGCAAAGAAGTGAGCGAGGCTTTAGAAAAAGTGCTAAAAGGCGAGGAAATAAAGCTTACGAAGGGGAGTTTTGAAAAGCTTTTAAAGCGTGATAGAGAGGAGTTTTTACCCTTTATTAAAGAGACTTTAGAAAATGCGGATGCTGTGTTAAAAGACAAGGAAAATGCCCTTATTTTTGTGAAAGATATAGGCAAAAAGAGCTATTTCACAAGCGTGGCAAAAAATGCGAATAATGAGTGGGTCATCTCTACAAATTCGCTTAAGACTTTGAATACTTTAAAAAATAGACTTGATGATAATGGAGAGCTTTTGTATCTAAGCAAGGAAGCCTCAAATATACTCGCTGAAGCTTTTACCAAAAGAGCGTTTTCTAATGAACTTGCAAGTGAAAGTATACCACAAGCCAAGCAAACCAAGCTAGAATCTACCCTAAACAACGATACGCTACAGAGCTACAGAACCCACAATAATGCCAAGACACGACTCAAGCGCAGCATTGATGAGAAAGAACGGGAGTTAAAAGATTTAGTCGAAGAAAAAGAAAAAGTAGAACGATGGGCGCAAACAATCAAAGAGCAGGCTAATTCGCGCACCCTTACAAAAATCGCTAGAGAGTTAGAAAAAATAGGCTTTGAGTCTTTTTCTAAACGCTCTGTGATGGATTATGAAGCGTCAAAAGTTAGGAAAATAAATCCTAGACTAACTGGGCAGCAATTCTATGATGAAAGCACGATTATAGATTTTAAAGATTTAAAGAAATTTATCAAATCGCGCGATGATTTTATCAAGTTTAAAGACAAGCTGGATACTTTACACTTAGAAAAATCTTATTACAACAGTATTTGGTTTAATAAAACAATAAAAGATTTTAGCGATAGAGAACAAGCACGCTTTTATCAAATTTTTAGCGAGGATAATTATGACAAGATTATGAAAGAGCTTATCGATGAACAAGAAAGAAAAGTTAAAAATATCGATAACGACAAGATTATATCCCTACAAAAAGAGCTAGAGCAGCTTAAAGAGCAGCTAGAAAAGACAAATCAAAGCCTAGCACAGAGTGAGAGAGTGCTAGAGCAAATCCCATTTTTAGAAAAGCTTTTTGATAATAAGCCTTTGTTTAATGATTTTGTATCTCTACGCTTTTATACGGAGAGTGAAAAAGAGATAAAAGAGCAAGCGAAAAAAGCTTTTATAGATATTGATATATCACGCGGCTACATTGAAAAAGCCCTAAACATCACGCCTTTAAAAGAATTTGGCACGAACTATGCGGAGTTTTACAGAGACGGCAAAGGTGCGGTTAAAAAGCTAATCAGAGAAGCACAAGCCTTTAAAGAAAGCGGCGAAAAAGGCGAATTCAAAGCCCAAGTCAGTGGAGCGTTTTATAAAGAGGGCTTAGGAGATATTGACTTGGTATGGGGGGATGAAAGTTTTGGGCTGAAGCATATTTTAGAGCGTAGAACGCAAGATTTTATCAATCAAGGCTTTAAACAAAACGAAGCACAAAACAAGACAAAAGAGCTTTTAAACGAAATACCGCAAATTTTAGAAAATGGCAAAATTTACTCACAAAACAAAGATAAAATAGAAATTATCACAGATAAATATACGCTTGTTATTGGGACAAGAAATGAGAAAAAATTCATCATAACAGAACTGATAGATAGGCGCAATAAAAAGAGAATGGAAGCTATGCAGACAGTAGTCGGTGATAGCTTTACTGATGAACCGCTAGCAAAAACGCCTCTTTCATCAAACCAAGAAAGCATTATAGCACAAATAAACAATACTTTAAGTGAAGTAGTGGATAATTATGAGCATTTTTGTCAAAGATATGGAGGGAGTCTTGACGGGTCGTTGTATTTAGATGATTTTAAAGCCTTAAGTAAAGATGAGCAAAGGGAATTTTCACATATTTTATACACTTTTAGAAACTATCTTAATCAGTATGAT
>NZ_JANURX010000032.1:0-3248 GCF_030250085.1 Campylobacter felis | reverse complement strand
TGTGACTCTTAACAATAATAAGTTAAAGAACGGCTTTCTAAAGGAGTTAAAATGTTGTATTTAGACTTTTTTAGAAAGTGAAAGTCGAAATTATACATAAAGAAGCTTAAGGGAAGATGAAAGTGGGGAAGATTTGTGAAAAAATATTAAGCCCTTGTGGGGCTTAATATTAAAGTAGGTTTTTGAATTTGTCTAAAGCGTCTAATTTTTCCCAAGGATAGTCTTTTTGCCCCACCTGTCCTCTTGCAGCAACATCAGCGTATAAAAATGTGCTTTCGCTTGGCTTATCAAGAGCAAATTTATCTCTAATCCAATTAGGAGTGAGCGCAAAATTTTCCATCACAAATTCGCTTAATTTATCATCATCGACACCGCTCAAATTTGTCCCCATACAATCCACGCTTACAGAAGTCGGCTTTGCCACGCCTATGGCGTAACTTAACTGAACAATACATTTTTTCGCAAGTTTTGCAGCAACTATATTTTTCGCTAACCACCTAGCCGCATAAAGTCCGCTTCTATCGACTTTAGTATAATCTTTGCTAGACTGCGCTCCACCACCTATAGGCGAGTAGCCACCAAAACTATCTACGATAAGTTTGCGTCCCGTTAAGCCACTATCGTGTAAGGAGCTGTGATTGACATATTTGCCTGTTGGATTGATTAAAATTCTTGTCGTTTCTGGGCAAAAAAGCTCTTTAGGTAATTTTGTATCCAAAATAAGCTTCATCACTAAAGCTCTCAATTCCTCTATTTTCATACTCTCAACGCAAGGAGCAGAGACTACTATGGTGTGAATTTTTTGCGGAGAGCAATTTTCAAAATTTGCCTTCGTGCCATAATCAATCGTAACCTGTGTTTTTATATCCACGCCAAGTTCATTTGGATGTGCTTTAGCGTAAGCATAGACCTTATCGCAAAGCATTTTGGCATAGCTAATCGCCGCTGGCATATACTCTTCCGCCTCGCAGCTTGCAAAGCCAAACATTATGCCCTGATCTCCGGCACCTGTTTCGCCGTCCTCTTGATCGACCCCTTGATTAATGTCTGGGCTTTGCTCATTTAAAAATACCATAACATCGACTTCATCAGGGTGCAAACATTGCTTTTTACTAAAATGTCCAGCGCCATCATAGCCTATTTTTCTCAAAACATTTTTAACTAAATTATCGTAATCGGTTTTACTAAGCTTGTGATTTGACTTAACTTCGCCTCCTATCACAACCTTATTACCTGCGACAAAAACCTCACTCGCCACTCTTGAATTTTTGTCATTTTTCAAGAGTATATCCACTATTGTATCAGCGATTATATCAGCACACTTGTCAGGATGACCTGCGCTTACGACTTCTGAAGTGAATAGATACATAAAAGTCCTTTCATAAAAAATGAGAGAGCATTATACAAAATTTAAGTTACAATACGCTTTAAACTCATATAAAGTAAATTCTTATGTGAAAAGCTCAAACTTCAAATTTGATATGCGTCAAATCTACACATTGTTTAGAGCGTGTGAAATGAATTTGCTAAGAAGTTGTAAGGTATTAAATTCTTTCCAAAATATATAAAATTAGAGAATATGCAACCATACACATTATAAGACATACAAACAAATCAATTATTTTTACAATGTTTGGCTTTATATAAGAACTCAAAAATTTAGCCCCATAACCTAAAGAAAAAAACCACAAAAACGAAGCGCTTAAAGCTCCTAATGCAAAAAGAATTTTTTCATCAAAAGAAAAATTTAAAGCCGCACTGCCTACTAAAAAAACCGTATCTAAATAAACATGAGGATTAGCAAGAGTAACAAGCAAAGTCGAAATGATCACTTTTTTTAATGGAGGAGGATTTTCTTTTGCTAATTGTAACTTTATAGAATTTGCAAAAACAGCTCTTAAGGATAAAAAAGCATAATATAAAGCAAAACATACGCCACAAAGAGCTAAAATAAGAGCTAAAATTTGATTTTTCGCAAAAATTTCCCCAACACCAAAAATACCCACACATATCAAAATCACATCACACAAAAAACAAAGCAAACAAACGATGAAAATGTAATGGTTTGTTAAAGCCTGTCTTAAAATAAAAACATTTTGCGCCCCTATGGCTACAATAAGAGATAAAGAAAGCAAAAAGCCCTTAAATAACGGAGTCATCATCAAATTCCAAGTAAAAATCACACTTTTTCAAAATCCGCTTCTTGGATATAATCTCCGCTCAAAGCCGATATAACCAAAACGCCAATATGATTTTCTTTTCTACAATCGAAAGCATCGTTGTTAATAAGAGCTAAATTTTGATTATGATTTGAATTGATAAAATGTTGAGAAATTAAACGCTTTTTATTTGCCTTCATTGTGGCTAAATGTAAATCGTCCTCGTGCTTCAAATAAGAATTGGAAATCTTGTTTTGCTTCGTTTTTAAATCAATTTGCATATTAACATTATTTATAGGGGAAATAAGAAAATTATTCACATAAAACCTCGATTAAACTTTATCCAAACCTCATGGTGGGACTAGCAAGACTTGAACTTGCGACCTCACCCTTATCAGGGGTGCACTCTAACCAGCTGAGCTATAGTCCCTTAGCGGTGGAGAATAATGGTGGAGAATAGCGGGATCGAACCGCTGACCTCCTGCGTGCAAAGCAGGCGCTCTCCCAGCTGAGCTAATTCCTCAAATCAAAGCCTCCCCCGCAAAAGCCTTCAAAGCAAATCCTCGCAAATGAGGCACCACCCCATGCAAGAGGGGAGCTACGGGAGGATTCATCGCTGTTTTGCCCTAACCCAGAGCCAACAGCACACCAGAGCTTCATGCTCGCCCAAATTCTTGCAGAAATTTTACAGACAAAGCGGCTTCGCCTTCCCCAAAAAAAAAGCTTCCCCAAAAAAGCTCCGGCATAAATGCCCTCACCAATAAGACTTGCGCGCATCTTGCAGTGAAAACCACGCCTAAGGCTGCCCCTTTAGCGCCTTTAAAAGCTTAAAAGGCTGAAAGTAGAACACCCCAAGGCCGTGCATTTTGTCCATGCCCTGCAAATTCCCCGCAAGAAATCATCAATCTTTAAAATCTAAACAAGGACAATTGAAAAGCAAGTTTGTGAGAAACTTGACTTTATTATACTCTATCCTAACGAAAGGATAAAGTTGTACTCTAGAAAGGAGGTAATCCAACCGCAGGTTCTCCTACGGTTACCTTGTTACGACTTCACCCCAGTCGCTGATTCCACTGTGGGGGATAGCTT
>NZ_JANURX010000031.1:0-3330 GCF_030250085.1 Campylobacter felis | reverse complement strand
GAGATGATTATTTTGAGAAAATGCAAGAGCTTAAAGATATAGAAAATAAATTTTACAAATATATCACAGGGCTTGAAAAGACTAAAAACCAAATTGAAAATATACAATTTCAAATACAAAAGGCAAACAAACAAGCGCAAAGGTTTTTCAATACAAACGAACCCCAGTCCTCAAAGCCTAAAGAAAGTGCTGGGGTCGAAAATGAGAGCGAAAAGCTTAAAAGCGATTTGCTAGATAAAACTAAGCCTTTAAGAAAAGCAGAAAAAGAGGAGCTAACAAACGAGCTTTTAGAGCAAGCAAAAGAGCAAAATGCGAAAATATGGGTGGGAAACTTAGAAAGTGAAAATTTAGCAGATGAATTAGGGCTTAATTTTCAAAAGGGCGTTAAAATAACTATGAACGGCAACGCCTTAAAGCATATTGAAAAGAGGCACGGCGTAAATTCTGCACTAGCTAAAAATGGACAGCTTATCGTGGAAAATGAGGATTATGCTAATCACGCTAAAATAGTCAATGAAGCGGATAAAAGAAAGATTATTTTAAGTGAGGATAATCAAAAAATACTAGTGAGCGGTAAGCAAATTAATGGTTATCACATTATCATAGAAAGCATAAGCACGAAAGATAATGAGCTAAAACTAAAAACTATGTATAAAGAAAATGGAAGCCTTGAAAATAGCAATATTTTTAAAGAGCCAGTTAGAGACCGCATAAGCGGCGGCGAATCCCTTAGAGTAAATCCAAGTAACTCCTTAGACCCTAATGGCTCAAAGGAAATTATAGCACAAAAAGCGGACCAAGAGCAATGGTTAGAAACTTTTGGCTTAAAGAGTATGGAGGAGGCTTACACGCCGAAATTTAGCAAAGAAGTGAAAGAGGCTTTAGAGCCAGTGCTAAAGGGCGATGAAATAAAGCTTACAAAGGGCAGTTTTGACAAGCTTTTAAAGCGTAATAGAGAGGAGTTTTTACCATTTATTAAAGAGACTTTAGAAAATGCGGATGCTGTCGTTAAACAAGCGGATGGGGCTTTGATTTTTGCTAAGGATTATCGAGACGAAAGGCTAGGCAAATTTTTTGCTAGTGTAAGCAGAAATGATGAGGGTGAGTGGGTCATCACAAGTAATGCGCCGAAAACTTTAAATAATCTTAAAAATAAAATTGAGGAGGGAGGGGAGCTTTTATATAGTGATTTGCCCGAGCTTCCAATAATCGCTAAGCCCGAATTAAGCGCCGAAGCGTTGAACGGCGAGGCAAATCTAAATGAAAGTATACCACAAAATTCTAAGATTATAAATCCCCAAACGCAAGATTTAAGAAAAAGATTAAAAGAACAAATTAACCAACAAGTAGAAATCTATCGCACGCTAAGAGACGAAGCAGAAAAGAAGATACGAGAAAGAATTGGTGAAATACTAGAGAATAATCCAAAATATGCGAGTCACTTAACAAGATATAACATTAAGAATTTACATAAAAAAATAACAGAACAAAAAAGACAAAAAATAAATTTAGAAGAAGTTAGAAAGGTGCAAGGCTTAATCCGCGAAATGAAAGCATTGTGGAAAGAAGCAGACAATCTAGAAAACTTTAAAAAACAAGACGGAGAAAAAAAGAATCCCAGCCCGCTTGAAAAAGAATATTACAAATTAGAATCATTGAGAAGCGAATATGGCAGAGAGCTAGAAAAAGAAGTGGAAAGGCTAGAGGGTTTAGAAATAAAGCATCCGCAAGAATATAATTATTTACTAGCTTTAGAAGATGAGATGATCAGCCCTTATTCAGAATTTAGCTGGGAAAATACAAGAAACAGCCGGGAAAACATAAGAAACAAAATGCAAGAATACATCTATAAAGAAACCGCAAAAGCCTTAAATCTAAAGTATTTCAAAACAAAAGAAAGTTTATTACGCCCTTTAAATTTATATTGGGATCAATTGGATGGAGTCTTTGAGCTTATTGGAGAAAGGCTAGGGGTTAAATCTGAAAGTGTAAAGATATTCAGGCCAATATACCCTAAAATAAGAAAAGCGATAGAAAAACATTTAAACCTTAAGCCGCTAGAGGAATTTGGCACGAACTATGCGGAGTTTTACAGAGACGGCAAAGGTGCGATTAAAAAGCTAATCAGAGAGGCTGGGGCTTTTAAAGAAAGCGGCGAAAAAGGCGAATTCAAAGCCCAAGTCAGTGGAGCGTTTTACAGGGAGGAATTAGGGGACATTGATTTGGTCTGGGGGGAAATCACGGACTTAGAAAAGCATAAAGGCTATGGGTTAGCACACATTTTAGACAAACACCCTGAATTTGATGTTTTTAAAATCCCGCAAATCATAGAGCAAGGCGAAATCCAAAAAACTTATAATGGTTATAATGTCGTTACAAATGATTATATAGTCGGCTTAAATAAGGGTTTTAAGGATAAAGAAGGCAAGGTTATAAATGATAGTAATGTATGGGTCGTAACAAGCTTTGAACCACAAATCAAAGGCAAAAAGGAAGCTAGTAGCATAGCATCCGTTACTAGCAATTACAATGAGCCGATGCCTCATAAACCTTTAGAGGACATTATACCACAAAAAAACATAAATTTAGCTATGGAAAAGTTTCATTATGATGAGAAAAAGGCTAAAGATTTGCTAGAGTGGCATAAAAACTCACACCCTTTAACCAAAGATGAAAACGGATTGCCTAATGTGTTTTATCACGGAAGCGGTGCGAGATTTCAAGTATTTAAAAAGGAATTTGACAAAGGCAAAACAGGATTTTGGTTCACAGATGGGAAAATAATAGCAGAGGATTTTGCAAAAGATAAGGGAGGAAAGGCTATTTACCCTGTATTTTTAAAAATGAAAAATCCTATATGGCTAACTTATCAAAAAGAGGGGGATAAATGGGTATTTGACTGGCTTGATGATGAGGGGAAAGCATTACTTAAAGAAGCAAAAAATCAAGGCTTGAGTATAGATTATTTTCAAAAAGACTTTAAATTTAAAGAGTTTTTAGAAAGCAAGGGATATGATGGCATAGTTTTAAAAACTAAATTAAATGGAAATTTACGACATAGCGTTTTCAATCCTAATCAAATTAAGCATATTGACAATAAGGGAAGCTTTACTGACAAAAAAAGCAATATTACTAAAAATAAGCCCAAAAATAGCGAAGCGGAGCATAAATATTTCAACGAAAATAGCGAAAACATGTATTATTCTAACCCTCACATAGGAGCGGGGTTAGTAGGCGGGGTGCTAAACGGCGTAGAGCAAGATGAGGAGGGGAATTTAAGCTTTGACCCTGCGAAATTTGCGGCGGGCTTTTTAGGCGCAAGTTTAGGGA
>NZ_JANURX010000030.1:0-3471 GCF_030250085.1 Campylobacter felis | reverse complement strand
TGTGACTCTTAACAATAATAAGTTAAAGAACGGCTTTCTAAAGGAGTTAAAATGTTGTATTTAGACTTTTTTAGAAAGTGAAAGTCGAAATTATACATAAAGAAGCTTAAGGGAAGATGAAAGTGGGGAAGATTTGTGAAAAAATATTAAGCCCTTGTGGGGCTTAATATTAAAGTAGGTTTTTGAATTGACAAGTTTTAATGTCAAGCCCAAAGCCCTTTAGAGCAATAAAGTCTTTATCACAATTTTGCGACATTAAATGCACTTCTTCGACCTTAAAAAATCTTAAAATTTGTGCGCCTATGCCATAATTTTTAAATTGTGCCGCATTTGATTTTTCGCCTTGCATAAAAATGATAATTCCGCCATTTTGTGATAAAAATTGAATTTGTTCTAAAAGTTGCGAGAATTTATTTGAAGTTAAAAGCTCAAAATCACTATCACTAATGTGAAATTTAATATTTTCATTTTTTCTTGGTTGATTAAAGCAAAAAGCAATGTGCTGAATTTGATTGTGGTCTTCAAAGATGAATTTTTGTGCTTTAAATCCTGCTAAAAAGCTAGTTTGCTGCTCTTTAAGAGTGATTAAGCTTTCATTTTTTAGACGATATTCTATTAAATCGGATACGGTTATTATATTAAGTTTAAATTTTTCGCAAAATTCTAGCAAATCTTCCCTTCTTGCCATATCCCCATTATCTTTAACAATTTCGCAAATCACGCAAGCGCCTTTCAAGCCAGCCAGATGACATAAATCCACACTTCCTTCTGTATGTCCTGTGCGTTCTAAAACCCCGCCTTTTTTGGCTATGAGAGGATTGATGTGTCCTGGACGAACGAAGTCGTTAGCACAGGCTGCATCATCGGCAAAAATTTTAATGGTCATATCGCGCTCATAAGCACTAACGCCTGTTGTGGCTTTTTTTGCATCAACTGTTATAGTGAAGGCTGTTTCGTGGCTTGAGGTGTTTTTTGGCACCATTAAGGGTAATTCAAATTTCTTTGCTAAATTTTCATCTAAAGCTACACATAAGACTCCTCTAGCTTCTTTTATGGCAAAATTGACCTTTTCTTTAGTGCTAAATTGTGCAGGAAAGATAATATCTCCCTCATTTTCTCTATCTTCGGCATCAACCATCACGAGCATTTTGCCTTCTTTTAAGTCTTTTATCGCTTGTTCTATGCTTATAAAATTCATTGTGATCCTTAGGTTATAATTTTAGCATTGTAGCTAAATTTACTTGACAAATAAATTAAAAAAAAGTATAATTTCATTTTTTATTTGCTGGGGTATCGCCAAGCGGTAAGGCAACAGGTTTTGGTCCTGTCATTCAGGGGTTCGAATCCCTTTACCCCATCCACTCCGAATTCATAACGCGAAGTAGAGCAGTGGTTAGCTCGTCGGGCTCATAACCCGAAGGTCGGGAGTTCAAATCTCCCCTTCGCAACCAGATTATAATTTTTATCGTTTTTGATTTTTACCTAAATTTTTAACAGCAAAATGGGATTTTAGTGATAGTTTTGTATATTTTAAACAAGGAGACATAATGCAAATAATTAAAGAATTTTTTATAAAAGTTGGCAGAGATGACATCGATGAAAATATGAAAAATTTGGTAAGTAATAATGAAATTGATAGTATTGATGTGATGGCTTTAGTCACAGAGATAGAAAAGCACTATCAAAAAACTCTCGATAGAAAATACATCAAAATGACATATTTTGAGGATTTTGAAAGCATTAAAAAAATGCTTAATGAAGCTTATGGAGATTAAATTAAGAAATTTCAAGAAGAAATTTCTCGCCCTCATCTTTGAAAGTGAAAATTTTATCTCCGCAAGGATAGCTAATTTCCCCCTGTCTTTGCGTGAAAACTTTCGTTCTAAATTGCTCTAAAATAGTGGGTAGTTCCTTACGAAAAAGCCCACTATCACTCATACCAAGGCTATGACCTAAAATTCTAATAAATTTTTTATCTAACTCTTTTTCATCTTTTATAAGGTGTAATTTTGCCTTAAGACCTAATGTTTCATAAAGTTTATAAAGCTTTTCTTTATCATCTGCTGTGCCAAATTCATCATAGGCTGAGTGATAGCTGATAAAAAGCGTATCTTTAGCATACTTGGCTTGAATTTTTAAATGCTCTGCGTTAAGTAAAGAGCGAATTTTGTAATGTGCTGGGGTAAAGCAATACTTAGAATTGGCATCGCAATTCCAAAAAGTTTTACAAAAAAGCTTTATTTTTAAATCTCTGTCAAATGTTGTAAGTTCTGCTTCATTGTTAAGTTCTCTACCTACGATGTAGTTTAATTGTGGCAGGGGCGAGCAAGAATTGTCTAAAATAGCTTGGCAGTGCCACGGAGCAATTTTGGCGATTAAATGTGCAAGGTATCCACCATAAGAGCCACCTCCATAAATGACAGATAAGGAGGCTACCCCCCCCCCCCGTGTTTTAACTTTAATTAATCTTTTGCAGATATCTTTTAAAACAAAGATATGGTCAAGAGCTGGCATAATGCCATAATTTTGATATTCATCATTAGCAGGGAGTATGGTATAACTTAAGCCTTGCATTTTCATATCTTGTGGAATTTGTCCTTGCTCTTTATGGTGCTTGATCCATTGATTAAGTAAATTATGATAATGATAAGGCTTTAAATGGCTTTGATAAGGAATTTTAACTTTTGCTAAACGCTCCTTTAAATTTAGCATATCTGCTTCACTATATGCAAGTTTTGCGCTGTATTTTTCCTCATCTTGATTAAACCTATTACAAAAACAATGATAAAGGACATTAATCGCTAAAACGGGAAAATTTTGTGCTAAATTTTGTCTCGTAAAATCCATAAAAGAAAGATTAGTGCTACTGCCAAAACCTCCTATAATAAAGACGATAGCCTCAAGTTCTTTCGTCTCATCATAGCTAATGCGGTATTCTAATTTTGACTTTCTCTTAATCCCAAGCTCTACATCATCACAGCTTTTAATCTTATAAGTCTTATCCACAAGCATTTTTTACCTTTGAAATTTCTAGGTGCATTTTAGCATTTTTTTGGAAAAAATGATAAAGCAAATCATCACTTGGATAGCTTATGCTTTTGTTTTTACAAGGGGGTTTGGGGTGAGCTTTGATTTTTTTTAAAAGTTCTGGCAAATGCTTATTTACAAGGGCTTTAAAAGGTATGCCAAGTCCATGGTCTAAATTTTTAATAAAACGACCATCAATTTGTTTTTGATAACGCACAGCGTGTAAAGTCGCATCAAAGCCAAATTTTTCATAAAGTTTATAAAGCTCCACCTTTTCTTTTAAGGGTAACTCATAATCCTTTGCGGAATGATAACTTACATAAATGGGTTTGGGATAGTTTGCTTGAATTTCAAGGTGCTTTGGCTCTAAAATATAGCGGATTTTTCTTCTTGCAGGGGAGAAAAAATTAGGCGAATACCGATTAGAAGTCCAAAAGGTTTTAT